>NZ_BAAGVN010000325.1:0-22169 GCF_054780855.1 Pseudaeromonas pectinilytica | reverse complement strand
CAGCGGTCATGACGGGCCAGCCTTATCCTGACGTATTCAACCTGACCTCGGCTTAGTCAAGCCGGGGCCGGTGAACGGTTACCAGCAGCGCTCGAGAAAGCGCCATGCACCTGGCGGAAAATAAGCTCGATGAACTGCGCAGCTTCACCACCCTCGCTACCACCACGGGACAATTTGCCTATCAGGATATTCAAACCAATGTAGGCCCAACTGTTTCACCTAAATTTGCCGCAGGTAATCACACCATCGGCAACACCACCTATGCGCTGGCCTGGACTGTGGTCAACAGCCCAAACCCGCTACCTACCAACCTGAAATATCCACTGCGTAAAGACATCGAAATCACGGTGGCTTGGACCGATCAGAATGGCAGCGACAAAACCTTGCGTCTAAGCAGCAGCATCGCCGCCAGTACCAGTATTGGCAACACCGAGGGCGACACCCTTGGCGGTATGGATGTGAACCCAGAGATTGCTTACACTCCCGGCTCGGCTCCCGATGTGGTGGCCGTGACCATCAAATCGGGCACCAAAGAGGAAACCAGTAAACCACTGCCCACCGTCTACCAATCCGGCGACAATGTGGTGGTCAAAACCGAGACCATTACCTACGACACCGAATCGGGCCGCAAGATCCAGGAGGATCAAGTCACTCTCTCCTGCAACTGCAGCCTGCAAAGTGGTAATGCCAGTAAAAAATTGCCAGCCTATCCCCTGCTGGATACCTCAGGCCAGTATTGGCAACTCGGGCAGAGCGTGGACAAGAGTTATGGCCTCAATACCAGCAACCAAAATGCTCAGAGTCCCTTGTGTAATATCTGCTGCGAAAATCACTTTGATGGCCCCAGCGGTACATTCAATCAGTATTACAACATCCAGCTCCAGCAAAAACCGCACAAGCATTACAACAGCAACCTGACTGAGGTTGCGAGTGGCAGCTATCTAGAAGCCTGTCGCCTATTGCGTGTCGATGGCTTCTACGAACCCATGCCAGATTGGAACCTGGCGGTAATCAACGTGATGTCGCCGGATTTTCTTTCTGACCCATACAATCAAGAAAACTATGAAAAATATGTGCAATCTGTGGTTAGGGCCCATTTCGCCTGGCAAAAGGCGGGCCGCAGCGGCAACTTTACCCCGACATCGCTCAATAGTTGGCTCAGTTCCGGTGGGAATGTCACCAATGGCGGCGCCACGAGCACGGACGTGACTTTGCAAGCCGGAGCCACGGCGCAATTGATCGCGCGCGGCGTCTATGTCGACTTGCTGAATGATGAAACGGGTCAGTATCTCAGCCAACTCAGTAGTACCGATGAAGAGCTATTGGCCAAGGTCCCGTTCAACGAGTTGAATCTGACCCTGCTAGCCAACTGGTCACTGACCACCGCCAACCAGAGCTATGCCACTGTCACCAACGAGACGGTAAAAACTATCGTTGATGCCAGCCAGAACTACTACGGTACCTATAGTCGCGGCCGACTCTCGGCACTCCAGGCAACCCCATTGGACAATGGCGTGAGCCAACCCATTCCAGTGAGCGCTAATATACGCACCAGTAACAGTGGCATCACCAGTACCGTTGCCATATCAGAAGCAGACAAGGCCAATCAATCCGCCAGCATTAACGTGCGGATCAGTGGTAATACGGGCAACAACGCCAAACTGCGTGTGAAGGGTGATATAAAATGTCTGACAGCCAAGAAGAGTGGGGACTCCCCCGAAGCTTGCAACACTAACGACTGGAATGCCTTGTCTGTCAATCAAGCTGGTATCAGTTGCACGGTCCAAAAGCCGACTCCCACTGCCCCTGCGGGCTATTTTTATTGTGACGTCAATCGGCATACGGCCGTCACACTGAACTTCGGTGCATCAGGTTTCACATTGAAGCCTTCCAGTATCACCTTGAGTGCCTCCCAAACTGATCCCAAGAACAGCAATGGCAACGACATCGCAATCCTCGAGCTGAACAATGGCAATGGATGTACAGTTATGATGGTTAGTAGTACGGTAACATCCCCGGAAATTTATAATTGTGCCACGCCATAACTCGAGGTTGATATGCCCATGACACATATCTCTTGAATGGTTCCAGCGAATAAAAGGCATCCAATATGGATGCCTTTTATTCATATTGAAGAAACGAATAGCCTTGGATATATCGGAAAGCGCTGTCCACCTTCTATTATTGGTGTCATATTCCACAATCGCAGCTTACATGCTGCTGCTTTATGAATTTATTCTGGAGTTCAGAGTATCAATTGCTCATCCAACACCCAAATAGTCACCCATATATAGCCAGCCAGGGAAATAAGTAAATCCTGTATGGATTGCGCAACACAATTAATTGCCAAACCAATCAAGCGACATTAGATTAACCAGCGCCATTGTGAGTGATTTATTAATAAAAGATTAGAGACCTAGGATTCGAATCTTTTATTAATGGCCAGATGTTGCCATGGGGAAAAACATAACCATTGGTGAACCAATGACTTGCTCACCATGTTTTTATTCTTCCTCTTCAGACAATTCAACGACCTGCTCTGGGAAATAATCCAAAATAGAGGTCAACTTAATGGAGGATGAAGAAGCCCCACCACCGGCATTCCCCAGAGCCTCATCGTAATGAAATCCTTTTGGGTTCTGTATATCGATAATTTTTCCAAGAATAGATCCGGAAAGCTCACCAGCACCCTGTTTTACATAAATCTCAGCGAGGGGGGCATAGATAGCAGCAAACATAGGGCTATTGGCAGTTCCATTCTCGGCACGAATATTCACTTGACCTTTGTTGTCGGAATAGAGCGAAAAAGGTGGTACACCACCATTATTAGCCGTACCTAACGGAGCTCCATCTGCCGAGACAATAGCAACATCATTCATATCTACAACTCGGCCCTGACCGTTGGTAACCTGCTTTATCGTCAGATTTTTACCTTGGCTAACCTTGATCGTCAGATTGGTCATTTTTATCTCACCTGTGACATAAAGAGTCGTATTCTGGGTCACGTCAATGACTCGACGATCCGTATTGTTATCCCCAGTGAGATCAAGCTTGCTATACGTCTTGTTATTGGCATCATTCATGTTGCTAAACGCACTATTAGTCAACTCACCATTATTCCCGGCCGGCAGGGTACCCAGCTGTTGCTTTAACCAGGTATTTTCAGCCAGTATCTGCTTGCAATACTCAGCCAATACACCTGGCCCTGGAATACTTGGCTCGGTATTCATCGGCCTTGATGTAGCATTAAAGTCAACGTTCCCAAGCACAGTGCCGTTTCTATTATCTGTCTCATAACTACCTGCACCCACGCTGAGGCTCCCTAGTATCGTGCCTTTTAAGTTCGCACTAGCAGCCGAGGCGCTGCCATTGATAACGATGGAGTCTGTGTTACCATTTGTGACCAACTCACCACTCGAAATCACATTCCCATTGATCGATGCATTGCCATTCAACGTGACAGACTCTGCTGAGACGTTGCCACCAACAGAAGAGGACTCATCACGGTTAGCTCCTCCGTTAACGATAAAGCCACCTGCCGCATGGACATTCCCCCCAACACTGCTCTTTCCATTAAGTTTCGTATCACCGTTTGCAATAATATTGCCGCCGACACTGGTTCCACCGTTGAGAATGACGCCGCCATTTGCCGTCACATTGCCAGAGACTATTGAACCCGATCCTTTAGTGTGTAGTTCACCGTTATAGGTAATGAAGTCCCCATTAATAAGAGATAAACCTGTCGGTGTCTGGGTTGGCTCACCTTGTAAATTGATCGATGGTCCGTTCACCAAGGCGACGAATGCATTACTGCCATGATTTGAGTTCAGGTTATATCCCCCTTTACTCGAGTCATAGCTATCGATAAACCCGCCACCATTAACCTTCAAGTCCTCACAGCCAATAACGCCCTTAGCGCGGGCAGAGCCATTGGATACCAACTCAAATCTACCAACTAATTGCGCTGTTGCATCATTATTTAAATCATGCCCAGTGCTCAACAAAGACAACCGTTTATCCGCATTCACATAAACCACATTCGACAAGCGATAATTATCAGGAGTACCCCGGAGCGCCGATAATCCGCTACCAGTGGCAATCGCATTGATATCTGACCCAGAAGCCATCTGGGTCGTGATATAATCCAGCGCGGCAGCAATACCACGTTCAGCCGCCAATCTGGCATTAATCATCTTTTGCTGATTACCACTCATGCGTTCTTGTAGTTGGTTTTCGCGAATGGAAACGAAAACGACCATACTCGCCACCAGCGATAGAACCAGGACACTGACCAGCACATAGCCACGCTTGGCTCCGGCTAGCATTGTTGTATTTTTCATTCTCACTCCTGAAATTAACAGCCTTGTTTATGGCCGTAAGATGTGATCCATCATCAATATAAGGGTCATATTCCGCATATCATTCACAACACTCATGGCCGCTAAATGGCGCAATGAGGAGCCACTAGTTAGCTCTGAATATGATCCTTAATATATTTCTGCCGTAAGGCAAAACGCAGGGTAATACCGCCGGATAAGGCACTGGGGAGCTCCATAGGTGTCAGTAGGATATTGACGCCATAACTACCATTCGTTGACATGGATAAACTCGCAATATTGGTGGCAATAACCTGAGCCCCCCCCACTCCGCCATCGTTACAGAGCACATTATTATTTTCAAAGGTAAAGGTATCGCTCTCACCATTGACCCGCGACCGCCCCAGGCAGCTCAAGACCCTATCGCCAGACTGAATACTGCCATAGGTGACGGTCAGGCTCTGAGGCGTCGTGACGGTCACCGTCTCGCCCTGATGCAAGCTGCGCCCCATGATTTGCGCCACGGTGCGCAAACTCTCCTGCGCTCGCTCCAGCCGGTTAGCTTCCAGAATAGTGCCACGCAATGTTGAATAGAAAGAGGCGGTTCCCAGCACTATCACCAGCCCCAATACCATGGAAATCATCAATTCAATCAAGCTGAACCCGCGCTGATGCCGGTGTGATTTCATATTTCCCCCTCTCATGGACAAATCGCCGGATAAGTCACCCGCAGACTCAGGCTGTTGTTGTCGCTCTGGCGCGCATCGTTCCAGGTTAGGTTGTAGACGGCCGAGTCGGAATAGCTGGTGGCCACGGTCGCGCTGACACTCGGCGGCAAGGTATGACGCCATGACTCAACCGTCGAGGTATAGACAGCGCCACTGACCCGGTTCGCACACAAATTGCTCCAGACTCCCTCAATCAAGTTGTTGGCGTGGATCGTGGCAATCGTGTAATCAAGGCTGCTGTAAGCCGACTGCAGGGTCTTGAGTTGCAGGGTTCCCAACCCAAGTAGCGCCACGGCCCCCACCAGCATGGCAATCATGATCTCGAGCAGGGCAAAACCCCGCACCACCGGATGACGCCGACGAATAATCAGGTTAGCAATTGCCATGAGTTAGAGTTCCACTCAGTCGCACGCACAGATTGCGCGTCTGATTTAAGGTTGTAGAGGTGACGGTGATCGCCTGTGGCTGGGTCACGGCGCCGTTGGCAGAAATCCAGATCTGGGTACTGGCCGCCGCAGATGGCACGGCGACACTCAGCGTAGTTCCACTGGCGGGTGTTCCCGATGTCCACACCAGTGCCGCCGGGCTGATTTGCCAAACTTCAATCCCTTGATTCCAATCCTGGTTAACAGGTCTGACGGCCATAGCGGTGGTTTTTTTCACTGCCTCGCTGCGCGCGATACGGTAGGCCATGGAAATAGATTGAGTGGCGCTGTCAAACCGAGAGTTGCTGACCAGTGAACTGTAGGCAGGTACCGCTATGCTGACCAGAATCATGCCGACCGCCACAGTGACCATCATCTCGACCAGCGTAAAGCCGCGCTGTTTCTTCCCTAAATCATGCGGTTGCATACAATATTACCTCCAACAGTTGGCCGGGGTTTTCTGACCGGCCTGATTGAGCGTCATGGTGCCGCAACTATCTCCACTCTGACCGCCAGTAGGCGCTGCCTGCATCTTGAACGTACTGACTGATGACGAGGCCGCATCCAGAGTGAAGGTATAATAGGCCGTTGGTAGATCGGTGCTCGGTAATGTATTCGGGTAACTCCCGGCCCGAGCAAAACTGCGCTCCATCAATAAGGAGAGAGTCAACAAGCCTTGCTGGGCCTCCTGACGACGACTATCCCGCACGTACTTCTGATAGCTGGGAATGGCAACCGCAGCCAGTATCGCCACGATTACCACTACGATGCACAGCTCAATGAGGGTAAATCCCAACTGCCGCAATGGCGGCGGGGACCCACGTTTTCGCCACGCTATGGTTGACGTTCGAGCTACTCCGCAAGCTCGAAAAGAACGCCGATTGATCATGCCGCCACACTCCTTTGCCGACCACATCGAGAACAGCCTCTTATGGCTCTTTGCATATGGGCAAATGTCTCATTTCTCGACTTCTTGCTCAAGAAAAGAGCGTGAACAATTTCACTTTTTGCGAGGCAGGTACGTTTTGCAGAGAAACGATTAATTCAACCGAGTTTCACTCTGAATTCAGCCCTTGGCGTTATTACTATTATCGGCCAGAACACCATTTCACTTCGATACTGTAAAAATAACCAAACACCAAACAATTGCTTCATACATATCAATGAGATGGAAACATTAAATGCAATGAAAGGCATATCATAGAGACCGAATAACCACTAAGTGAAGTTCTTGTAAAGCACAGTGAGGGAAACAAAGCTGGAAAACCGTTTCAAACATCAACAGTCATGATTTTTTAGCGGTACGAAAGAGTCGTATGACGACTGGGTTGCTCACTGATAGATGGGATTCATAAAGAGCTCAATCCAGCTATTATGTAGCACCCTAACCACCAGCATGGCTGGATTCATATGAAAACTAGACATATCTAACTGAAGAATATATACATGACGCTATATAATAAAAAGCCATATCCCGTGACCTGGATCATAATTGTCGGTTGGCAAAACTGGCGGCCCAGCCGTCCCAATGCGATATTTACCAATAGGTGGTGACTTGATCGCCAAAGCTGTTTTTTAGTCCGATAGAGATCCCGATGCCAAACGACACCAGTCATGGCTTTACCCTGATGGAACTGATGGTCACGATTGCCGTCGTTGCAATCCTGGCGACCGTGGGTGTGCCCGCATTTAACAACCTGATCCGCGAGGGCGCCGCCAGCACGGAGGGGAATACCCTGCTCGGAGCTATCCAACTGGCGCGCAGCGAGGCGGTGAAACGAGGGGTATCCATATGGATTGTTCCGCAAACCAGTACCAACTGGCAGGCGGGTTGGGAAATTCGAGTGGATGATGGCGACACAACCTTTGACAGCAGCAAAGACACTCTGCTGCGCCGATTCGATGGCATAAAAAGCACCGTCAACGCCAGCCATAACCAACTCCGGATTGCCGCCAACGGAACGCTCGCGGTACCCAACAGCGCCAGTACCTTCAAACTCAAACCGAGCGGTTGTCAAAATAATGAGCAGCGTTTATTGACGGTCCAGGTCTCCGGGCGTGCCAGCCTGAGCCGGATCAGCTGCAGTAGCTAACAATGGAGAGTCAAATCATGAAGTTGCCACACGCGCAGCAGATGCGCGGTTCTTCGTTGCTGGAGGTTCTGATTGCCCTGGTGGTCCTAGGGCTGGGCGTGCTCGGCATGGTTGCCATGCAAGCAACCTCGCTCAAGAGTAACCAGACTGCGCTCGTCCGGACCCAAGCGACCGAACTGGTCAATGAAATCAGTGACCTGATGCGCGCTAACCGCAATGCTGCACTAGCCGGCAGCTATGACAATGCGCTTACCGCAGCCGCTCCGACCGGAACAGCCATTCACGCCATCGATTTACAAAACTGGAAAACGCGGCTGGCGCAGCTACCCGCTGGCAAAGGCGGGATTGCCCACACGAATACGACTTTCACCATCACGATTCAATGGGATGAATCACGGTTGAAAAATGGTAATGCCGGTCGGCAGTTTATCTATCGCACGGAGATCTAAGTGATGGTCAGGTTTCCCATGATGAAGCGTATCCGACAGCAGGGCTTCGGGCTGGTTGAAGTGATGGTTGCCATCACGCTAGGGCTGTTGCTCACAGCGGCGGTGTTACAACTGTTTGTCAGCAATAACACCACGTACCGGACCACTAACTCAGTCGGTGTAGTGCAAGACAACGCCCGTTTTGCCCAGGATCTATTGAGCAAAGAGCTGCGCATGACCGGCTACCGCGGTTGTTTAAGCAAACAAAATGTTGCTATTACCAGTGTGCTGGAAAGTGCCACCACCCTGACCTACGACTTTAGCGCCGGATTGCGTGGTTACAACAACCTGACCGCCACTCTCCCCACTGAATTATCGAACCACCTGACCGGAGATCCCACGCCGCTGGCCAACACCGATCTGTTGTTGATTCAAGGGCCTGGTAACATTCCGGTGCCGATTGTAGCCAATAACAATGCCGCTCAACTGTTTGCCGCCCCTTCGGCCATGACGCTATTGAAAGATGGCGATATCGCGCTGATCACCGATTGCAGCAAGGCTCGCATCTTCCAGATTACTGGGCTGAGCGCAGCCGGACCAGATGCAGCCGGACCAGATAAAGTGAACATAACCCACGTGAGTAATAACAACGGCGCCCATGCCTATGTGCCAGGCAACAACACCTCGGACTGGGACCCGAATAAAAAGAGCGATAAATTTGGCACCAACGCCGAGCTGATGAGTTACCAAACCAGCACCTATTATCTGGCAACCAATAGCGTCACGGGTCAGCCCGCTCTCTATCGCAAGCTTAACGGTGGCTTGGCGACCCCCTTGCTGGACTATGTCTTTGATTTGCAGATCCTCTATGGCGTGGATACCAACAGTGATCGTCAGACAGATAGTTACCAAACTGCCAATAACGTCAGCAATTGGGGCAACGTCCTGACCCTCAAGCTGCAATTACTCCTCGGCAGTGAAGAGACCGGCATAGTGCCGAAGAAACAATCCTTCACCTTCAATGGCGCCACCTTCACGGCCACCGATACCCGCTGGTATATGCCAACCACCATTACTGCCGTATTGCGCAATCGGTTGAATTAGGAGCTGCACGATGAACCTCTATTCCTTTGCTCGAGCGCAACAAGGCATGGTGTTAGTCATCTGCCTGATCATGTTGCTACTGCTGACGTTAAGCGGTCTAGCCGCCATGCGGGGCAGTACCCTGCAAGAGAAAATGGCCGGCAATAGCCGCGACAGTGAACAAGCCTTTCTCGCAGCCGAAGCGGCCTTGCGCAATGGGGAACTCTTTATGACGACCGCTGCAGCCGTGGCCAGTGGTGCCTTTGACACCACGGGAACCTCCGGTTTGTATGATGTTGCCGAATCCGGAGTCACCACCGACTGGCAGTCCGCCACCGCCAACTGGCGCGATAGCACCGCTCTGAGCGAAGTGGCGGCCACGCCCAAATATCTGGTCGAGAAGCTCCCGGAGGTCACCAATAAAGGCTTGAGTCTGGAAGCCGACCAACCTCTTGAAACTATGTTTATCTACCGAATTACAGCCAGTGCCGTTGGGAAAACCACGACCAGTCGAGCGGTATTGCAATCGACTTTTCGACGCTAATGCATAGGGATACTGCCACCATGTCACACATCTATAGCAACTCGAACTATATCAACCTGCTGGTTGTTGTCTTATTCGCAGCGCTCGGAAATTCGGCAGCGGCGGATACCATAGCGACAAAGCCATTGTATTTGGAAAATGATAACGCCATTGAACCGAATATCGTATTCACCCTCGATGATTCCACATCAATGCGTGACAATGACTTAACAAGTAATGATAAAACGCCAACCGGAAATGACTTCTTAGACCATACGGTGAATAGATTATATTACAACCCGGAAATAACGTATGAGCCATGGATAAAATCCGATGGAACCTTATACCCAGCCGGTAGCGGCGCAACCATATGTACGAAAAACTCTCCATGCACTTACTATAAAAAGACGGCGGGAAAACCAATAGAAATAAAGCCAAGCGTTACTTCTTATAATAAAAGCGCTACACGCTCAGATTGCAATACCAACCAGAGCTCGTGCACATTTACGGAAGAAAGCACTAACTACGCCAATTGGTCCATCTATTACAGCACTCGAATAAAAGCAGCTCAAGGAGGAATAGGCCGCGCCTTTTATGCATTGGATGACAAAAACAGAGTGGGATATGGAACAATTCACTCGCCTGTTTCAACCGGCGTAAAAAAATTTAATGCAACAACCAAAAGTGCTTTCTTTACATGGCTTTATCAGTTCACTGGAGTCAGGTCAGGAAAAGGCACTCAGCTACAATCCGGCACTCCGCTACGAAGCGCCATGAAAAGCGTTGGTGAATATTATAAGGCAACAGACAAAAAACCATGGGCCGACAACCCAGAGGATGTAAGTGCGGGTGGATTTAAAAGCTGCCGCCAGAGCTATCATATCCTTATGACCGATGGTTATTGGAATGGTGATAATGGCTTTAATATCGGGAATATAGACAATCAGGAAGGTAAGAAGATAACAAATAATGCCGGAGGCAACGACTACACCTATACACCAGCAACACCCTACAAGGATACCAACGCAAACACATTGGCTGATGTTGCCATGTATTACTGGATGACGGATCTTCAATCGGGCATTGACAATAAAGTCAGCCCCAATTCTGAGGATCCCGCATTCTGGCAGCATATGGTTAATTTTACGGTCAGCTTTGGTCTTGATGGGAATTTACAATCATCTACAACTGACGAACAAAATGCCACATTAGCGCTTTTAAAATCTGGCTCTGCAGTTTGGACCAACCCAACCACTAATCAGAATACGGCGCGGATTGACGATCTTTGGCATGCCGCCGTCAATAGCCGCGGTGGGTTTTATAACGCTGGAAACCCAAAACTATTTGTTGATGCCCTACTCGATGCCTTTAGTAAAATTCAAGCCCGCACCGGTTCTTCCAGCGCCATGGTCAGTAATACGGCGCGGCTCGGTACCAGCAGCCGCATCTATCAAGCCAGTTTCAGCTCCGGCGACTGGAGCGGCGAGCTGACCGCCTATCCCCTCAACAGCAGTGACGGCAGTTTGGGGGCAGCTGTCTGGCAAGCCTCAACTCATATACCTGCCGCAGGCTCTCGTAACCTCTACACCCAAAAAATCCAGGGTAACGGTCTTGCCCCAATTAGCTTTGAGTGGAATAACTTGGATGATGAGCAAAAGGCGGCGCTGAACAACAATGCAGCCGGCACAAATGATGGCAATGGCGAGTTGCGCCTTGCCTGGTTGCGCGGCGATCAGAGCCGGGAGTTGAGCCAGCCCAATGGCCTGTTCCGGACCCGCACCAACTTGCTGGGTGATATTGTCAACTCCAGCCCGGTACTGGTCAGCAATCAAGACTATGGCGTCGGCGATGCCAGCTTCATGACCAGTAAGGGCTCTCGCCCCTCTATGGTCTACGTCGGCGCCAATGACGGTATGTTGCACGCGTTTCTTGAATCAACCGGTGAAGAACAATTTGCCTATATCCCTTATGCTATCGTCCCTAAGCTCAACAAACTGACCGATAAAAATTATCCAAGTAACCACTCCTATCTAGTTGATGGCAGCCCAAAGGTGGGTGATGCCAAATTAGGCAGCCAGTGGAAGACGGTGCTGCTTGGCTCGACGGGTGCTGGCGGGAAATCTGTGTTTGCACTGGATGTAACGGATCCGGCGAACTTTTCAACCCAGAAAATCCTTTGGGAATATACCAGCGCCAATATGGGCTATGCCTTACCGCAACCCACCATGGGACAGCTTGCTAATGATAAATGGGTTGCTCTGATCGCGAATGGTTATGAGGATAATCGAGCTGGCAAGTTGCTCGTCCTGGACCTTGCGAATAGTGATGAGCTGAAGATATTAACCACTAGCGAAACCAGCGGCAGTGGCACCATGAACGGCTTAAGTAACCCAGTACCGGTCGATCTCGATGGCGACAGAGTCACGGACTTGGTGTACGCCGGCGATCTACTCGGCAATTTATGGCGCTTCGATTTGCGTTCAAAACAGAGTAATAGTTGGAGCGTAAGCAAGATTTTCACCGCGTGTACCGATGCCACTTGTTCCACCAGCAACCGGCAGCCGATTACCGCACGCCCCATGGTGATTGCCCATCCCAACGGTGGGGTCATGGTGCTGTTTGCTACCGGCAGCTATTTCACCAACGAGGATCGCAGCTCATTACAGCTGCAAGCCCTTTATGGCGTCTGGGATAAGCTGGAAGCCAGCCCGACACTGATCGCCAAGAGTGATCTGGTGCAGCAGAGCATACTGGCCGAAGTCTCCGCCACCAGCACCCGGATAATCTCGAATAATGAGGTCAATTACGGCAGCAAGCGGGGCTGGTATCTGGATCTGCTAACCCCCGGACTGAGCACGGGTGTGGGTGAGCGGGTCATTACCGATATCCAGCTCCGGGAGGACCAGTTGGTGGTCACCAGCATGCTGCCCTCCACCGATCCCTGCGACTATGGTGGAAAATCCTGGCTACTGGAACTGGCCCCATTGACCGGTTCACGCCTGAGCTATCCGGTATTTGATATCAACAATGACGGCACAATTGATAGCAGTGATAACCAGGATGTGACCCTAGGTGACCAGTCGGTCTCCCTACCCGCTAGCGGCAAGGGTTTTGATGAAATCCTGACCAAGTCGGCCTTTGTCGAAGTAGATGACACCACGGAAATCAAATATGCCAGCGGCTCTTCCGGGAGCATCAAGAAAACGTTAGAAGTCATCAGCCCGAACGCCAAGGGCCGTCAATCCTGGCGGCAATTGCGCTAACGGCTGAACATTGCTTTCTGGTGCCCGTCTCTTGGTATCATAGTTACCGGAGACGGAGCACCAGACGTTTCAGGATCCACCCGACAAGGAGCAGTAGATGTTGGTTACGCATACACGATCTCGCGGTGTCACGCTGGTTGAATTGATGATTGCCGTCGCCGTGGTCGCCATTCTGGCGGCGGTGGGCTATCCCTCGTATATGGAACATGTCAAATCCACGCGCCGCGCTGAGGCCAAAGCAGCACTGCTAGAGTTGGGGCAGTTCATGGAGCGCAAGTTCAGCGCCGATGGCTGTTACAAGTGCGGAAGCGATACAACCGTCACCCTACCCATTACCCAGGCCCCGCGGGATGGTGGCAGCGCCTACTACAACCTGAGTCTGACCAGCTCGCCCGCGGTTAGCGCCACCGTCTTCACGCTGCAAGCCGTTCCGACGGGCGTCATGAGCGGCGACAGTTGCGGTACCTACACCCTCGATCAGACCGGCACCCACACTCCGACCAGCAGCACCTGCTGGTAACCGATGCCAAGCCGATCAGGGGGTTCTAGAGCCAGCACTCGCTGGCTTTTTTTATCTTTTTGAGCAAATTTATTCATCAAGTCCACTTTGCGACAATATTCTTGTCTTGGGGCCAATTTCGGACTGATCGACAAGCTTTAATGCTCATTTTGTCGATGATGTTAGATTTTTAAGCCAATACACCACAGATCCACTCGCCGTTAATGCTCCAGAAGCACCAAAAAACCCTGCTCAGGGGATGAGGAATTAGCCACAACTATTGCATAGTCAGGCAGATGCCCGATAATGCGCGCGTTTACGCATCAACTAGTAGATCGTCGCTCCGGCCTCTCGTTGCCGGAGGTTAACTTGGTTCAGGGCCATGGCCCTTTTGTGAGGTGTTTGCATAAGATGAACAGCCAATTCGTTCCGGGAATTGATTACCGCGGCCTGGTCGCCCAACATGGTTCTCCCCTGCTGATCCTGGATCAGGCAGCGATTCGCCGTCAGTATCGAGCGTTAAGCGCTGCACTGCCGGGCGTGACGTTGCACTATGCGTTAAAACCCCTGCCCCACATGGGTGTAGTGGATGTCCTGAAAGCTGAAGGCGCAAATTTTGATCTGGCAACCAATGGCGAAGTCGACTTGATGCGCGAGGCCGGGATAAACCCGAACGAATGTATTCACACCCATCCCATCAAGCGCGATTCCGATATTCGCTACGCGCTGGATTATGGCTGCAACATCTTTGTTTTTGATAATCCGGTCGAGCTGCAGAAGTTCGTCGCTTACAAGCAGCAAGCCCGCTTGTTGCTGCGCGTCAGCTTCCCGAATCCGGAAACCAAAGTCGACTTGTCCAAGAAATTCGGCTGCACACCCGAGATGGTATTGCCACTGCTGCAACAAGCCAAAGCACTGGGCATCGAGGTCATAGGCCTGTCATTCCATGTCGGCTCCCAGGTACCAAACGCCAAGCGTCACGTGGAAGCCATCGAAGCATGCAATGAGCTGTTGCGTCAGGCCGAGGCTCAGGATCTGGCTCTGCAAGTGCTGGATATCGGCGGCGGTTTCCCGGTGGATTACGCCGGTGGCGAGCTGGATATTGATGCGTTCTGCGCACCGATCCGCAGCGCCTTGGCCAAGACCCCGGAAGGCATCCGCCTGCTCGCTGAGCCAGGCCGTTTCATCTCGGCTCCGGCCATGACTTCGATCTCCAGCGTCATGGGTAAAGCCGAACGCTTTGGTCGCACCTGGTACTACCTGGATGATGGTTTGTACGGTAGCTATAGCGGCCAGCTGTTTGACCACGTCTTCTACCCGAAGAGTACGCCGTACGCCAAGGGTGAGCGTCATCCTGCCGTTCTGGCGGGTCCGACCTGCGATAGCGTGGATGTCATCGCCGAAGAGATCATGCTGCCGGAGCTGGAGCTGGGTGAACTGGTGATTGGCAAGATGATGGGCGCCTACACCTGGGCCTCTGCCACCGAGTTCAACTTCTTCCGCCGCACCTCCATTCTGGTGATGGATAGCGACGCGACCGCCCTCAAAGCCGTCGCTTAAGCAACGCACGGGGCACACGCGGCAAAAAACGCGCGCGACAAAAAAGCGAACCCTCGGGTTCGCTTTTTTTATTGTTCGTCAGAGCAGCCAGAGCCAAGCAATCAGCAGATGCAGCGCCATGATCCCCCACAGCACCAGTCGATAACTCAGCTTGCGACTCTTGTGCCGTAGCCCATGTTGCGCAAGCAGCGTTCCTGGCCAGCCGCCCAGCAATTCGCACAGGTGTAGCACGCGCTCGGGGATCCGCCATTCGCCACGACGAGCCCGACGTTTGTCGAGCGCCATCAGGCCGAATGTCAGCAGGCTCATCAGCCCATAGCTAACCCCCAGGAGCCAGTCCCAGGGCATATGGGTGAAAGGTACCGTAGCTAACATCGACTATTTCCTTGTTCATAACGAGGGGCAAGCGCGCATCGAGTTCTGTGCGCCTGAAAACATCAGAGGGAAGCCATGGCTTCCCTCTGCAGGTGATTCAGGACGATAACCCGGTAACGACCTTAGGCATCCACCATCTCGGCGACACACTCGGCGCGATTTTCGACCGGTTTGGCGTACATGGCGCGAGCCGTGGCACGCAACTCTGCCGGCATCGCCTGCAAGCGTGCTTCAAAGCGCTGACGCTCTTCCGGCGACACACCATCGGACTGCCCAGCCGCCAACAGGTTACTGGGGAACAGACGATATTGGCCATGGATCGCCAGATCAATCGCGGCAGCCAGGGCTTCCGGGGTGTCATAATCGCCAGTCAGCGGTTTACCCAGGCTGACATGCACCCGTCCCTTATGGCCGACAATACCGGCAACAATGCTGTCGATATCCTCGAACTCGCCCTTTTCGTAACTGCCGCTCTGGGCTCGCTCTACCAGCTCACGCGCTTTGGCTTCATCACCGGGATCAAACTCATAGGAGATAGCGACCGGCACTATATTCAGTTGCTGCATATAGGTAGCAAACGGCAATTTCTGCTGCTTGCCGGCCATATAGAACATCTTGAGAATGGCCGGATCCGTCTTGTCATCCCCATCCTTGGCGCGCCCTTCTTTTTGGGCAATCCAGATGGAATGGCCATCGGCCAGGGAGTGGGCAATATAGGCGGAGAGTTCAGTGAAGGCTTTCATCATCTCCCGCGGCCCCTTGACCGAACGCTTGACGATGAAACTCTTGTTCAGACGCATCAGCTCGGTGGCGCAGGGTTTACGCAACAGGTTATCGCCAATGGCAATCCGCACCGTTTCCAGGCCGCACTTATACAGGCCCCAGTTGACGAAGGCCGGATCCATCGCAATATCCCGATGGTTGGAGATAAATAAGTATCCCTTCCCCGACTCCAGCTGTTCCAGCCCGGAATAAGTCACGCCATCGGTCGTTCCGGCAATCATCTGCTCCATAAAATGGGCGACTTCCATCTGCACATCGCGCACTGTCTTGACGTTGGCCCAGCGGCGTTGCATGGCCAAGCGGATCAGTGGCTTGAGCAGCCACCCAAACCAGCGGGATAGCAGGGGGTAACGGAAGTGGGCAATCGCGGCCAATAGCTCATCATCCGCAATCAAACGGGCCAAAGCGGCAGGCACTTCATCATCATGGTAAGGGCGGATCTCGGCAAACAGATCCGGGTCGTGCAGAGGTTGAGTCATCTAATTCGTCTTAGTCAGCAAAAGGCGCAAAATCGGCGCAAATTCTACACGCATTTGCTGTAAACACTAGCTGGGGCGCGGTTAAAACAGCGCCGACCAGCGAGTGAGGAGCTCTTGGGTAACCCCAAAATCTACATCCAGACCATCACCACACACGCTGCCGTCAGCAACCCCATGCACAGATTGAAACGTTGCCAGCCTTGGGCGGTACGGATCAGGCGTCGAACCTGAGCACCAAACAACACCCAGAATGCACCTGTGATCAGACCCATGGCAAAGAAAGTCGCCAGCACCACGATGGCGGATGGCCAGTAACTGCTGTCCGCCAACGTAAAGCCGCCCACCGCCGACAACGCCATGAACCAGCCCTTCGGATTCAGCAATTGCAAGAACGCGGCCTGATGCCAGCGCGGCATCTCAGATACTCGACGCTCACCCGGCTCACCGGCTCGGGCCAGCTTCCAGGCCAACCATAGCAGATAGCCACTGCCGATGATGCGCAGCCCCTGATGCAGCATGGGTTGTGAGGCAAACACCACACCCAGCCCCAGTGCCGTGGCCAGCATGATCAGATTCAAGCCACTGACCACGGCCACCAGCGTCGGCATGCTGGCACGAAAACCCAGATTCGCTCCCGCCGCCGTAAGCAACATATTATTCGGTCCCGGGGTACCGCAGGTGATCAGCGCAAACCCTAACAAAGGCAGAAACCAGGCAAAATCCATCCAAACTCCTCATCATTGAATGCACAGTTCCAGAGACAAACGGCCAGCGCGATTGGACCCGGAACCTCATGGCAAAAAATTCAGCGGCAGATTCTCATGTTCGCCGGATTAACGCCAGATCATCACCACACACCCAGCGGTGAGCAGTCCCATGACCAAGTTAAAACGTTGCCAGGCCCGGGGCGAACGCAACCAACGACCGACTTGCACACCGAATTGGGCCCAGACCAGACAAGTTTTCAGGCAGATCAGACAGAAGACCCCAATCAGCAGCCCAACCGAGAGCCAGTAGTCACTCCCCAGCAAGGTGAAACTGCCAATCGCCGAGATGGACATCAACCAGGCCTTGGGATTGATAAACTGGAACAACAATGCCTGATGAACCGCCCAGGGCTGCTGTGTCGCGGCACCTTGCGCCAGTGACCCCTTGTCCTGAATATTTAACGGGGCCGAACGAGCAATCAGATAACCGAGCCATAACAGATAACCCGATCCCAGCACTCGCAACACCGTTTGCCCTAGCGGCCATTGTTGGAATAGAGCACCCAGCCCCAGCGACACCAACAACAGCATGCCCCCCATACCCGCCGAAATACCGACCACATGAGGCAAGGTACGGCGGAATCCAAACCGGGCGCCCGATGCCGTCAACAGCACATTGTTCGGACCCGGAGTAATACAAGTAACCCAAGCGAATCCAGCTAGGGGGAATAACCATTCAAACGCCATAACAGCCTCTCTTTGACGTAAAGAAAATGCATCCGGATGCCAACATTGTATCGATACAAAATAGAGGGAAGTTCACATTTGTGCTGTTTTACGGCACAAACCCACGGTATTATGATGACAATTTAGGATCAACGGATTTATTGTCACCATGACAATCTGGACTCCCCACCTCAGTGGCCGCGGGCCCCTTTACCGTCAGCTACTGGAGGCCATCCGCGATGACATCGCCAGTGGCACGCTGCCGAGTGGCCAGCGACTACCCACTCACCGCGCCCTGGCGGACCGTCTGGGTGTTACCGTCGGTACCGTCACCCGCGCCTATAGTGAGGCGGAACACTTGGGGCTGCTGCAGGGCAGGGTCGGATCCGGCACCTATGTCCGCGATCTGCAGTCGAACCAGGCCCGCGCCTGGCACATCCGGCAACCCAATCCGGAGCGTATCGAGATGTGGCAAAATCTTCCGGTCGCCCTGGATCGTACCGAACCTTTTATGCACACCATGCAAGCTCTGATGCAGGAGCCAGGGCAAATCAATGCCCTGATGGAATATGACAGCGCCGAGGGCGGCAGCAGTCAGCGGCAGCGGGCCTGCTCCTGGCTCTCCGCACATGGCATAGCGGCCGATCCAGAACGCTTGCTGTTTAATTACGGCGCGCAAAACGGCCTGCTGCTCAGCCTGATGACACTCGGCCTGTGCGGTGAAAGTCTGCTGTGTGAAGGCCTGACCTACCCCGGGCTCAATACCCTGGCTCACCCCCTCCATTTACAACTCAAAGGGCTGGCGATGGATGCGGAGGGACTACTGCCCGAAGCGCTGGAGAAAGCCTGTCAAAGCGGGCATTATCGGGCACTGTATCTGATCCCGACCCTGCAGAATCCGACCACCGCCATCATGAGCGTCGAGCGCCGACAGGCCATCCTGGCCATCTGTGAACGCTATCAACTCTGGGTCATCGAAGATGATGTCCATGGTTTGCTGCCCGGACACCGCCCTCCGGCCATGGTCAATCTGGCACCGGAGCGCGTCATCTATCTGGGTAGTTTTTCCAAGGGTACCAGCGCCGGTCTGCGTATTGGCTACATGCTGGTGCCTGCGGCCCTGAAAGCCGCCGCCAGCCAGGCCATTCGCGGGGCCAGCTGGATGGTCAGCCCACTCCTGGTCGAGCTGGCTTGTCGCTGGATGGAAGGCGGCGAAGCGGATCGGATCCTGGTACAGCAACGCCAGCAACTGGCTCAACGAGCCAGCTTGCTGCGGCACCATCTGGGGCGCTTCAACTTGCACTATCAGGACGGTAGTATGCACGCCTGGCTGGAGTTGCCTGCCCACTGGCGCTCGGCAGCCTTGATTCAGGCTGCCGAAGCCGCCGGCATTGGCCTTGCCGGAGCCGAACTCTTTGCCGCCGGCCACTTTCCATCGCCGCAGGCCGTGCGCTTGTCCATCAGCCACCCTCTGGATAATCAGGCCCTGGATCAGGCACTCACCACCTTGTGTCAGCTCCTGGAAAGTCCGGGGCCGACCCAGAATTTTATGTAATTTCACCCACGAGGTTCCCATGTTGATCCCCTGGCAAGAGCTAGACGCCGAAACCCTCAATAGCCTGATTGAGCACTTTGTGCTGCGGGAGGGTACCGACTATGGTGCAGAAGAGATCTCGTTGGCCGACAAGGTGGCCCATGTGCAACAACAATTGCAACAGGGTGAGGCGGTGATTGTATTTAGCGAGTTACATGAAACCGTCAATATCATGCCTCGGCATGAACTGCAGGCTCGCGCCTCGCAGGATGAGGAGTGAATGCCCCGACAACCGGTTGATAAACAACCGGAGGTCACCCGCCACCGAGAGTCCCGGATCCTGCCATTTTTACTGCGGTAGACCATGACCTGAGCTTTGACCAATCATGCCAGTGATCAGGATCACAACCTCATAGCGCAATTGGCGCAGAGCTCCGTAGACCCTTTTGGTTTCCCCGCCGCCATGCGTATGATGCGTGCCATACCTCAGGCTGAAAAACCTTCCAGCCTTAGCGTAATAGCTCTATCCGGAGTCGTGGTGCAACCATCGGCTCCAGCCTCCGGCCGACTGGATCCGGAGACACGGCTCACGTCTTAAAACCCCTGGCTGAAGCAAGGTATCTTGCCATTTGGGGCTCGTGCCCCGTATGCTAGGTCATCGATTCTAAGGATAAGACCCAGGACTCTGGTCACTGGGTAGTGTAATCAAGAGGACTCACAATGGTTATTGGCAAGCCGCAAACTGACCCGACTCAGGAATGGTTCCTGTCTCATTGCCACATTCACAAATATCCCGCCAAGAGCACCCTGATCCATGCTGGTGAGAAAGCTGAAACCCTCTACTTCATCGTCAAGGGTTCGGTTGCTGTGTTGATCAAGGATGAAGAAGGGAAGGAAATGATCCTCTCCTATCTGAATCAGGGCGATTTCATCGGCGAGCTGGGACTGTTTGATGACAGTGAAAATCCGACTCGTACCGCTTGGGTTCGCGCCAAGAGCCCTTGTGAAGTGGCCGAAATCTCGTACAAGAAATTCCGCCAACTGATCCAGGTCAACCCGGAAATTCTGATCCGTCTCTCCTCGCAAATGGCGCGTCGTCTGCAGACCACCAGCGAGAAGGTCGGTAACCTGGCCTTCCTGGACGTCACTGGCCGTATCGCCCAGACGTTGCTGAATCTGGCCCACCAGCCCGATGCCATGACCCATCCGGATGGCATGCAGATCAAGATCACCCGTCAGGAAATCGGCCAGATCGTCGGTTGCTCCCGCGAAACCGTGGGACGGATCCTGAAGATGCTGGAAGATCAGAGCCTGATCTCCGCCCATGGCAAGACTATCGTGGTATTCGGCACCCGCTGATAACCCAGTCCAGCCAGACAAAGCCCGCAACCTGCGGGCTTTGTTTTTTCTCGGCACCGCTCAGCGTCTCACCTCTGGGTTGGTCACGACCAGCACAGGCTATCCTGCAGGTGTCACTAGATACCGATTTTTGCCATGTCGCCACCAGCCCCACTGTTACCGGTCCCAAAGATTAACTAGATTAATGAGATACGCCTTAAGGATTACTCTCATGAATATCAGTCACTATGATCTTAATCTGTTGGTCTATCTGGATGTGCTGCTACGCGAACAATCCGTCACCCGAGCCGCCGCCCAATTGGGGCTGACACAACCGGCCATGAGCAACGGTCTGAAACGGCTACGGGAGATGTTTCAGAACCCATTACTGGTTCGAACACAAAATGGCATGCAACCCACACCCCGAGCTCGGGCCCTGCAGCCGGTCGTCCGCCAGCTGGTCTTGCAACTGGAGGCTGCCCTGTCCCCGGTCAGTGCTTTTGTGCCGGAGCAGAGTCAACGCCGCTTCCGGATCATGGCCAGCGACTACGCCGCGTCGACCCTACTGCCAACTCTGCTGCGGCAACTGGGGGACCAGGCTCCTGGCATCAGTCTGGATATCATGACGCCCAGCGATGTGACCTTTCATGAATTGGAGGAGGGGCGCGTCGATCTGGCGCTAAACATCTTTGCCGAGCTCCCGGACTCTTTTCATCAGAAACGGATCTGGCGCGATGAGTTCCTCTGTCTGCTGGCGAGCGATCATCCGGCTCTCCAGCAGTGGGATCCGGCACACTATCTGGCGGCAGAACATGTCTGGGTCAGCAAGACCGGATACGGAGTTGGCGTCGGCATAGGGCTCAACGAATTACAAAAACTCGGCTGGGTCGATCAGGCACTGGCAGGCCAAGGGCTGAGCCGACATATTCGGGTCTTCACCCGGAACTATCATGTAGCCATCGATCTGGCGCTGGAAAGTGGTTTGATCGCCACCATCCCGGCTCGAGCTGCAGCGTTGGCACTCAAGCTGCAACAGGCACAGCTGCGGCAACCGCCACTGCCCATCCCGCCTATCGAATTGATGATGGTATGGAGCCCGCTGCTACATCATGACGTGGCCCATATCTGGTTACGCCAAGCCATCATGGAGGCCGGAAACCGCATCATGCCACCCGCCCTCTCGGCCACCGCGAATAACGTTAGGTCATGACCGAGCAGCGACAGTGCTAGGGAAGGTGCGAATAAGCAGGTCATTTCTTCCCAAGCTGACTCGCTGATTAAAATTTCGCGGATCTGGGCCGATTTTTTT
>NZ_BAAGVN010000324.1:0-21979 GCF_054780855.1 Pseudaeromonas pectinilytica | reverse complement strand
GCCCTGCAAAGTAAACTGGATGGCTTTCTTGCCGCCAAGGATTTGATGGCACAGGGGATCAAGATCTGATCAATAGACAGGTGCTATGGGCTGCGGACAGCTCGTCAGTGCGCAGACCCTGGAGGAGTCGGTCTCGCAAGCCCTGCTGACTCATCCGCAAATCAAGGAGGCTTATGACTTGTATCAATCACGCATGTATCAGATTGATGAAGCCAAAGCCGGATATTATCCAAAACTGGATGCCAGCGCCGGAATTGGTCCCGAGCGCATCAAGGATGTGGGCAGCACCGAGCGGTCGGATCTGACTCGCAAAGATGCCAGCATCACCTTGTCGCAGATGCTGTTTGACGGCTTTGATACCAGCAGCAATGTGGATCGTACCGATGCCGAAGCCAAAGCTCAGAAGTTGAGTCTGCAGGCTACTGCCGAGAATACGGCCCTGCGGGTAGCGGAAGTGTATCTGAATATGATGCGTCAGCAGGAAATCTTTGATTTATCGAAAGATAATCTTGCAACACACGAACAGATCCTCTCGGATATCACTAAACGGACTACCTCCGGAGTTGGTTCTTCCGCCGACTTGAGTCAAATTCAGGGACGGGTTGCCCGGGCCTATTCGAATATGGCTGCAGCACAAAACAATCTGGATGATGCTCGCGCCGAGTACCTGCGGGTGGTCAACAGCGAACCGACCGATCTGGTGGAACCGACGACTGACTCAGTGGTGATGCCAGCCAATTTGGACGAAGCCTTGAAGAAGGCGACCGCCAACAATCCGGTCCTGCTTTCTGCATTGGAAGATATCAATGCGGCCAATTTCCAACATGAAGGCGCCAAGGCCAACTTCTATCCGAAGGTGTCTGTCGAGGCTGGTCAGAGTTGGTATACCGATGCCAACGGCGACGAAGGCAGTAGCGATGAACTCAGTGCCATGTTGCGGGTACGTTATAACCTGTTCAACGGTGGTGCCGATGATGCCAGAAGCAAGTCCACCTCGGCACTCTACTCTCAGGCCAAAGACATTCATCAGAATGCCTACCGTCAGGTAGAAGAGGGTACCCGGCTGGCTTGGCAGGCGCTGGAATCACTCAAGAGCCAGAAAAACTACCAGCAACAACATGTCGAATACAGCTATGAGTCCGTCAGGGCCTACAAGCAGCAATTCACCTTGGGACAAAGAACGTTACTCGATGTGCTGAACACAGAAAACGAACTGTTTGAAGCGCGTAGTAGTTTGATCGGTACCCAATATGATGAACTGTTTGCGCAGTACCGTATTTTGAATGCCACAGGGACCTTACTGGATTCTCTGAAAGTTCAAAAACCGGCGGAGTGGAACTGATACAAAGGGCGGTTAAGGTGTGCAGATATGGCAGGTGTTTCACCTGCCGTCCTCTGCAGCCCGGGGGCTCGTTGACGTCGTCATTGTGTACCAAGGCTCGCCAGGAGTAGCGTCGAGAAGAATGATGAGGCCACGCAAATGGGCAGCACCCAGGATCACGCGCTTACTGACAATAGCTTGTCTATTGCCAGGGTTGCTGTTTGCCGTGCCACTGGCACAAGATGACCAATTAGCGGTTAAAACCGTGGCTGACTTTTACGGTTCCCGAGCGGGGAAGCGGATGCAAGGTTGGCGAGAGTTGGTGATGAGAGGCAAACAGGAACGTTGGAACGAGCAGAAAAGTCTGGCTGAAGTGAATCGTTTCTTTAACCAGCTGACGTTTTTGAATGATGTAGTGTTGTGGGGGCGAGATGACTACTGGGCAGCACCGATGGAGTTTATTGGTGCGGGCGGTGGTGATTGCGAAGATTACAGTATCGCCAAGTATTTCAGCTTGATTGAGTTGGGTGTGCCGGATGAAAAATTGCGGATGGTGTATGTCAAGGCATTAACTTATCAGCAATTTCATATGGTGGTTGCTTATTACCCGACTCCGGCCGCGGTGCCTGTGATCCTCGATAATATAGATGGGGTCATCAAACCGGCCACCAAGCGAAAGGATTTAGTTCCGGTTTTTAGCTTCAATGGTTCTCACCTGTGGCTAATGAAAGAACGAGGTCAGGGGCAATTGGCGGGTAGCTCTTCACGTTTGGCATTGTGGAATGACCTGCGTAGTCGTTTCAGTCGTGAGCAACTGAAGCGTCCAAAAATAAATCTGGATGATTGAGATATGACCTTATATAGACAACTGATGGCAACCATGCTGGTTCTATTTGCTGTGCTTTTCGTGGCTGCTTATTGGGTACAGTTTAATTCTACGCGGGATTATTTAGCCCAACAGCTGGAACTCTCCATCACCAGTACGGCGAACTCGTTAGGGCTGGCGCTGACACCTTATCTGGAGGCGGGTGATAAAGTAGGAGCCGAATCGGTGATCAATGCCGCGTTCGATGGTGGATTTTATCGCAAGTTCAGATTGGAATTGCTGGCTAGCCAGAGTGTGATCCAACGAGAAAATAGCGCCACCGTGGCGGGTGTTCCGGAATGGTTTACCTCGCTAGGTTTATTTCGCAGTGTCAAATTCGATTCCATTTTGACCTCCGGTTGGTTACAGCTGGGTAAATTGCAAATTGAAGGTAATCCAGGGCAAGCCTATTACGAACTCTGGCAAGGCATGAGCCGATTACTGGTCTCTTTTGTTATTACCTTTCTCGTCGTCATCATCTTGCTCACTCGAGCGTTGCGTTATTTGTTGAAGCCACTAGATCAAATTTGTGATCAGGCGGTCGAGATTGAAAAACATCATTTTGGTCAGGCGATCCCGCTGCCTCGCACTCTGGAATTGCGGCAGGTTGTCCAGTCGATTAATACCCTGGCCAGTAAACTGGCGGTGCAGTTTAAAGAGCAAGCAGAAGCCGCCTCGCAAATGCGTGAGCGCGCTTTTCGAGATGCGGTATCCGGATTGGGTAATCGTGCCTATTTCATGGGCCAGGTGAATGCCTGGATTGCGGAATCCGGACGTGGTGGTGTCATGCTGGTTGCGGTCGATATGCTGGATGATATCTACCGCGAGGAAGGTTTTGCCGCTCGTGACAGCATGGTCAAAGCCGTGGCGACCACCTTACAAGATGCATTGCGGGACTTTGATGGCAGCGCTGTAGCGCGGATCTCTGCCACCGAATATGCCGTACTGCTTCCCGGCCTCGAGATGCAGGAGCTGGTCGAAGTCGGTGAGTTAATCAATCGCTTCATTGCCGAGTTGGTGGTCAACCCCATGGAGCGTGAACAGGCGATCTCGGTGATTGGTATTGCCCCGCGCGAAGGGGACGATGATCTCTCCATGATGTTGACCAAGGCGGACAACGCCCTGCGTCACGCCCGGAGTGATCGCCGCAGTTCGGTCGTCATCGATAGTCGCGATAAGAGTGATGGCATGGGACGCATTGCCTGGCGTGACTTGTTGGCGGAGGCTCTGCATCACGGACTGTTTCGTTTCAAAGTACAGCCTGCCATTTTGCTGGCCAGTCAAAAACCCCATCATGCCGAGCTGTTCACCAGTATTCACCGCGATGGTGAGGATTACTTTGCCGGGCAATTTATGCCGGCGGTCGAGCAGTTCAAACTGGGGGCTGATTTTGACCGCTATGTGTTGCAGCAGGTGGGGAAACAGCTGGAGAAGAATCTGGATCTGAAGTTGGCCATCAACCTGACACTGACCTCAATCTCCTCTGCGCCGTTTGCCGATTGGCTGGCCGACTACCTGCAGCAGCATCCATTGCTGGCGGGGCGTCTCTATTTCGAGTTACCTGAGTCGGCGATCTTGCACTCCCGAAGTCAAGTTGAGAACTTGCTCGGCATTGTGCGCCAGCATGGATTCGGTTGGGGCGTCGACCAATATGGCCGCAACTTCCAGTCTCTGGATTATCTGGAGGCCTTGACGCCAGCCTACGTCAAAGTCGATCACGGTTATACCGGCATGGTGCTGAAGGAGGAGGGCGATCAAGCCTTCTTGTCGGCGGTATGCCGTGCTGCCCATAACGCTGGCATTGTCACTATTGCCACCCGCGTGGAGAGTCAGGAGCAGGTACAGGCGTTGTCCAAACTCTTTGTCGATGGTTATCAGGGCTTTATTTCACCGCCCTATCCGCTATGAAAGCGGTGAGCCGATACGTAGGGGAGCCTTGGGCTCCCCTTTCTTTTGTGTCCTGGCTGGCGTTTTTACCGATGAGTGCTGCCGGGCAGAGGACATCACCTACACTTGGATCAGTTTGGTGTGCGGGAGGCGATGGCATGTCGAGGATATTTCGCTGTTCTTTCAGCTGGTTATTATGGCTTTTTCCCTGTTACAGCCTGGCTCAGGATGTGTCGCTAGCCTACGGCGATCAAGCTTTTCCACCCTACCAGATGGGGCAGGGACGTTTGACGGATATCGAGCCTGGTCTGGCGATCGATGTGGTGCTGCAGACGGCGCAAATGCTGGGTATCCAGGTCCAGTTGCAGCGAATGCCGGTGAAGCGACTGCTGCATGAGTTGGAGTTGAAGCATCTGGATGGTGCTATTGGCTATTCATTCACCGCGGATCGGGCCGAGTACCTGGCTTACCCTCCGATATCTCAGGAGGGTACCGCACTTCCGGATCCCTCCTTCCGCCTGTATCGGGTGAGTTACTATTTATTTAGCCGTCCTGATTTTATTCCTCACGGTTTAGGTCATGGTTTAGATGGCTTGAAGCAATACCGGATCGGCGTGTTGAAAGAGTCCGCCATTGCCGGGATCCTGTTCCAACAAGGCATTCCTTATGAGGCGACCCGGACGGCCGAGCAAAATCTGGAAAAGCTGAAAATGGGTCGCCTGGATTTGGTGGTTGGCCCCGGAGAGCCAACGGGGCGATTGATCCGCAGCCTGGGCTGGCAAAACGAGATCCGCCGTTCAGGCGAATCGCTGCTGGAGCGTGATTACTTCCTGGTGTTTAGCAAAGCGTTTTGCCAGAACAATGCGTCGGTGTGCGAGCAGTGGTGGCAATTGATTCGCCAACATCGCGATAGCATAGTGAAACGGCGTATCGACCTCTATCCGTAGCTCAACGGCTCAATTCGATACGATTGAGCTCCGGATCCAGCAAACAACTCTCGTAATAGCCATCGCCCGTGGTGCGAGGTCCGCTCAGCAGCGTATAACCGTCGGTCACCAAGCGTTGGGTCAAGGCATCGACCGCCTCGCAACTGCCCAGTGCAAAGCTGAGGTGTCCCAGACCGATAAATTGCCGCTGTGGCTCATTTTTTAGCTCGGTTACCTCTTGCCACTGCATTAACTCCAGTCGACATCCGGTGTCGAATTCGAGGAAATAGGAGCTGAAGCCCCTGGCATTGGTGTATTTGGTGTTCGCTTGACCGGCAAAGTAGTGCTGATAAAAATCACGCATCCGCTCCAGATCCTGACACCAAATCGCGACATGTTCGATGTGCATCTTATCTCCTTGTTGAGTTACCAGTGATGCTTATAAAACGGGGCGGGCATCTGTAGCTATTGCCATTGCATCAGCCGTTCCAGCTCTTGAAGTGCCCAGCGAGGTTGGCCCCACCCCTGCTGTTGTTGTAGTAGAAAGCGCTGAAAAAATCCGGCCAGTTGCGTCGCATTTGCTCGATACATGATGATCTCCTTGTTACTCAGGGATAAGCAGCAGAGGGTGGGTGCCGTGCTGCCCTTGTGTTTCGACATCAGCATGGCTTTAATAGGGGAATCTAAAAATTGCTGACTTTATTAAAATAAGGTTCCTCTTTTATGCCATCCCCACGTCTGGAGCAGCAGTACCTTAAACTGCGTACTCACTTTGGTGAGCAAGCCGCCGAGACCACACTGCAGGCGTTGGCCGAGTTGTTAGTGTGCACGCGGCGGCATGTGCGCAACCTGCTCGGACAGATGGTGACTGAGGGCTGGATCCAGTGGCTCTCGAGTGCAGGACGCGGCCATCGCTCGACCCTGATTTGTCGTTATGGCGTGGAGCAGTTGCGGCAACATCAGGCGGAAAGCCTGTTGGCGCAAGGCTTGGTGGAGCAGGCGGTACGGTTATTGGGGGCAGAGCCGGAGCAGTTGACGCCGCTGTTGCTGCGACAGTTAGGCAACAAGCAACAGCAAGAGCGGCAAGTGTTACGGGTTCCCTATTACCGGCCGATGCCGAATCTGCATCCGGGTTTGCCCTTGCGGCGTTCCGAGGCCCATCTGGTGCGGCAGATCTTCAATGGCCTGACCCGGATAAATGAGGAAAATGGGGAAATCGAGGCCGACCTGGCCCACCATTGGCACTCCGAGGATGGCCGACATTGGCGGTTTTATTTACGTCCGGCGGTACGTTTTCATGATGGGCGGCTGTTGCAGGTGGCGGATGTCATCGCATCCCTGACTCGGTTGCAGCAAAACCCGCTGTTTGCGCACCTGGCGGCCATCCGCGCCCAGGGGGAACGAGTGATCTGCATCGAGTTGAGTTGTGACGATCTCCGTCTGCCCTGGTTGCTGGCGGATGTGATGGCGATGATTTTGCCTGCCGATCAGCAGCTCCGGGCTGACTTTGCGTCGCGTCCGGTGGGTACCGGCCCCTATCGGGTGCAGGAGAATAATCGCTTTCATCTCCATCTGGTGGCATTTGATGATTATTTCGGCTGGCGTGCGCTGCTGGATGAAGTGGATATCTGGATGTTGCCCGCCTTGGCGGAACAGCTGGAGCTGGGAGAGCGTCAGGTCTGTGGGCTGGATGTTCACGGGGAATTGCCCAGTGGTATCACGGCGCCGCAGCCGGATGCGGGCGCTCCTGCGGCGGAGATGGTCCTGGAGCAGGGTGGGTATTTCTTGCTGTGTGATAGCCGCTCGAGTTGTTGGCAAACGGCGCCAGCCCGGCGCTGGATCCAGGCTCAGCTCAATCCCTATCTCCTGATGAGTCAGGTGCCGTTAGCGATCCGTCGCTATTGGGCACCCGCCGCCAGTCTGTTACCCCAGTGGCTGCATGAGCAAACACCAGGTGAGTCGATGCCGCCCTGGCCGGTATCGGTGGTCACTGCTGAGCGGCGACTGCGGCTGGCTTACTATGAACAGCAACCTGAGTATCGGATGTTAGCCGAGGTGATGCAGAGCATGTTGGCCGCGCAGGGTGTGACGCTGGAGCTTGTGGAATTAGCCTACGCCGATTGGCAGCAAGGAGAGGCGGAAGTGGATCTCTGGCTCGGCTCGGTGAACTTTGCCGCGCCCAGTCTCTGGAGTGTCGGGACCTGGCTATTGGGCAACCCGCTGCTGCGGCGTTCCATCAGTGGTGGCGACATAGCGTTGTTACAGCACTGGCATCAGGCCTGGCGCTGCGAGCAGCTCGATAGTGAACACTTGATGGCCGAGGTGATCGGGGCCGGTTGGTTGCAACCGCTGTTTCACCACTGGTTGCGGTTGCAGGGACCGGCCCAGGCGCGGGGAATTCGCCTGAATAATCTGGGGTGGTTTGATTTTAAATCCGCCTGGTTGGCACCGGATGCCAACCAGGGGTGATGCATGTTGGAGAGAAGCTGGTTATTCCAGCAGGCTACGCAGCATCCAGGCCGTTTTCTCGTGTAACTGAATGCGTTGGGTCAGTAGATCGGCGGTGGCTTCATCGTGGGCCTGCTCAACTAGTGCGTAGAGCGAGCGGGCCGTGCGCACCACGGCTTCCTGGCCTTCGACCAGCTGGCTGATCATCTCGATGGCCTTGGGTACGCCCTCACTCTCCTCAATCGAGCTCAATGCCATGAATTCCCGATAGGTACCCGGAGCCTGGACCCCCAGCGCCCGAATGCGCTCGGCGATGGAGTCGACGGCCAACGCTAACTCGTTGTACTGGGTCTCAAACATCAGGTGCAAGGTCTGGAACATGGGACCGGTGACGTTCCAGTGGAAGTAGTGAGTCTTCAGATAGAGGGTGTAGGTGTCGGCCAGCAGGGCGGATAGTCCTTGTGCAATCGCGTGCCGATCGTCTTCGCGGATCCCGATATTGATGGTTTGAATGCTCATGATGGTTTCCTCATCGTCTATGGCCAGAAGTGGTCGATAAGGTCACTGTAGCGGGATCCATGACGGGAATAAAATCGCTAATACCACTTTAATTAATAGGTCTTAACGATTGATCATGGCATGAAATTCCCCTGCGATAGGCAGGGGAACTGGTCAGCCTGGTCTTCTGACGTTTGACGTTAATCTTCCGGCTGGTAAGGAAAGCGGTAATGGCCGTAGCGGATGATGAAGACGCTGATGGCCAGCACCAGTGCTGTTCCCGCCACGCCGAACAGTCGCCAAGTATCCATCTCCTTCATGTCCAGGATCAGATAGCGGGCCAGGGCGACAATCGCGATATAGATGGGGATGCGGATCGGCAATTTACCCATTTTCAGATACATGGCGACCATCGCCAGCACTTCCAAATAGATAAACAACAGCAGCAAGTCCGCCAGGGTCACCGTCATCACCAAGGCCATGGTGTAGATCTGGTGGCTAATGGCGACCAGGGTGGCACAGGCAACGACAATGAGGCCGAGCAATTGCCCCCATTCCAGTATCTTGTGGGCCCACTTCTGCATCAGTTCCATGTTTCTATTTCCACCATCATGTTGATAACTTGTTAAATCTGACGCTAGAGTATCCTGAAAATGTGATGCGCATCAAGAATTCCTGCGGTTGTGGCGACGGCTCTGCCGTCGTAGTTGCCGGAGCAACCGACGCAGTGTCGGGATCTCCTTCGCCTGATCTTCGGGATGGGCATATCGCCCATGCAGATAGGCGGTGGTGATCCGCTCGAGTGTTCCGGCTGCCGGGTGGTCCTGTTGCAACAGGCGATCCCGGTAGGCGTTGGGAGTTTCTGTAGGTAGGCGCGGCGAGCCACTTCGCGCCAGATACTGGCAGGCTTGTTGGTACAAATGCAGCAGTGGGTCTGGCGGCGTTTTTCGCCGGTAGAGCCAACCCAGCATGATGGCAATTGCCAGTGCCAGCAAGGTACCGCCCAGCAGGATGAGCAGGCGGCCACCGATACCGGAAGAAAACCAGTGTTTGAACAGACCTTCTTGTGCCTGGGCATCGTAATTGAGGATCCAGACGGTCCAGTGGTAATCCAGGCTGGCGAGGGCCAGACGCAGGTTATTCAGCAGCGCTATATGCCGGTAACGATTGAGGCTCAACGGATCTTCGGCTAGAAAGCCTTGATCTCGCATCAGGGCATCCAATCCTTGCTCGATCCGATCGGGTGCCACCATCAGGGTCGGATCGACTCGTTGCCAACCACCGGGTTGCCACACCTCGACCCAGGCATGGGCATCAAATTGATGGACGCTGATATAGTCATCTTCCGGGTGGTACTCACCGCCCAGATAGCCGGTGACCAGCCGCGCCGGAATGCCGGCAGCCCGCAGTATGAATGCCAGGCTGCTGGCGTAGTGGGCACAGAATCCGGCCCGGGTCGAAAACAGGAACTGATCGATGCTATCGCCGGAGAGCGGCGGCGGGTTCAGGGTGTAGAAAAAGGGTTGCTGGCGAAAGTACTGCAGGGCGGCCTGTAGCAGCGCCTGATCGTCGTCGGGAAATTGCCGTCGCAGTCCGGCGGCCATGGCCCGCGCCTGCGGGTTGCCGTCCACGGGCAGCGCCAGATTCTGCTGGCGGCGTTGCGGGCTGAGTTTCGGCTCGCTCGGCTGCTGGGGAAAGTAGCGCAGGGCAAACTGTTGCTTTTGGGTGAGCGGAGTCGGACTGATCAGGGTCTGTACCGGAGTCTCGAGCAGCGTCTGATCGGGGGAGCTCGAGAGCGCCAGGGTGTAAACCCAGCTCTGGTTGCTCGGTTCGGTATAGAGCCGATAGTCCCTGCTCGCTCCCTGCCAGTGCTGAGTGCTGGGTGTTGCCCGCCAGGGCTGGTGGCGGCGGCTTTGCTGCTGATTCTGCCAGTCACGCAGGCCTGGGCTCATGCGCCAGCTATGGCCATCGAAGGACTCATGTATCAGAGTGCGCCAGTAGCGCTCGGTCGGCGGTGGGCCGGAAAAACTGGCCCGGAACACCAACTCGCTAGAGCGCGTCAGCTCGGTAATGTTCTCCGGGTTCACCTCTTCTCCCAGTCCGGTGATGGCTCTTTGGGTCTGTGGCATCTGCCACAGCGGGCCAAGCCGCGGCAGGATCACAAACAGCACCAGCATCAGGGGAATGCTCTGGGCAACCAGCAACGAGGCCTGGCGCAGTTGTTCGCGGCGGCCGGTTGGCAGATAGAGAGAGAGCAAGGCGGCGGTATTGAGCAATACGCTGGTGAGCAAATAGAGGGTCACCAGCCAGTGCTGGTGATAGACGAAGCTCAAGCCCCCCAGGAAAAACAGCGCCAGGATATGCAGCCCCAGATCCCGACGTTGCCGGAACTCCAGAAATTTCAGGGTGCAGCCCATGACCAGCAGGTTGAAGATCGAGCCGACCAGACCCAGCTGCGGCGAGAGAACGGCAATCAGCAGAGATCCCAGCACGGCGGCCCCATTGAGCTGGCGCTGACTGGGCATCCGGCTCCGACCCTGTTCGATGGCGTAGCGCCAGCCGATAGCGAGCAGGGCAATGCCATAAATCAGCGGACTGAGCTCGGAGTACAAAGGCAAGACCGCCAAGCCATAGCTGGCACTGATCCAGCCCAGAGTCGAGCGGTTGGTGCTGCGTGGTGTCGGTGGCGTCATGGGACTAGTGGCCATAGCGGGAGTCGCCATACAGTGCCAATGCCTCCAGTGCCGCCAGGCGTTGTCCGGCGCCGGACGCTGGATCCAGACGCCAGGCTCCCAGATCCAGACCATAACGTTGCTGTTGTTGGCTCAATTGCAGCACCGCATAGCTCAATCGGCTGAGTTGTTCCTCCAGATCCTGGCCCGGAGTGTGCGCCAGCCGCAGCCAAGGGTGTTGCCAAGGCTCGGCGGCGAACTCCTTACTGAACAGACCGCGACCCTGGGCCTGCTGACGCCAGGCGATCTGGCTGAGCGATTCGCCGGGACGGTAGGGACGCAAACCGACTAGCTCATCGCTGCCGGTGTGCTGGCCGGGGCGCGGCAACACAGCGGCGGAGTCGGTGGCGGACGCCTCGTCCGTTCCGGGCCCTGCACTCAACGGCAGGGGACCTGCGATGGGAGCCGGATAGATCAGCGCCTGCTGCTGCAGATCCAGCAAGGTCCAGCAGCGCAGCAACCCTAATGGGTAGTGACTGGCAAGTCGCAGCCGAGCGGGCTTGAACCAGCCACGACGTTGGGGGTGGAAGGTGACCCCCAACGTGCCTTGCTGTTGCAGCTCGGGTAACAACTCGTCGGCGCTTCCCTCGGCACTCAGTTGTATGGCATAGCGTGGGCGCTCGTCAGCGGTGAGCTGCACGGCGAAGCGCAACGATTGGCCGACAAAATGCGGATCTGTCGACAGGGCACTGATGGCGAGCCCGGCCAGATTGCGATAGCAATGCCAGATGCAGGTGACAAACAGGCTGAGCAGCAGCAGGGCCATGGCCAGGATCAAATTGTTTTGAAAGTTGGTGCCTAAGAGGTAGAGCATCAAGACCATCAGCAGATAGAGAGCCCCAAAGCGGCTGGGGAAGATAAACAGAGTACTGTGGTGCAGTTGCACCCGCGGGGCTGGAGGCAGGCGGCGTTCGATCCAGCGACGCCACCGCGGTTGCCAGAGCCTGGCGAGTGCAGCCTGAATCATAGCACCGGATCCACCAGCGCCAGCAGTTTGTGGCTCAGGCTCTGTTGGCTGCCGGGACGGCTGGGGCCACTGCGTAGCCGGTGTTCGGCGACGGCGGGAAACACCGCCTGCAGATCTTCGGGTAACAGATAATCCCGATTCGCCAGGAAGGCCCAGGCCTTGGCGGCCGCCAACAGGGCGCGACTGGCGCGGGGGGACAAGGGATTGGGTACCAGCTCGTTGCGGCGACTCTCCTGGACCAACGCCAGCAGATAATCGAGAAATGCGGGGGCCGCGCTGACCTGACTGACGGCCTGTTGCAGGGCCTGCAACTGTGCGCTATCCAGCAGTGGGCTCAGTACTTCTTGCTCCGGCAGCAATAACATCTGCAACTCGGCCTCCTTGCTGGGGTAGCCCAGCTCGATGCGCATCAGGAAGCGATCCAGCTGGGATTCCGGCAGCGGGAAGGTGCCGGCCTGGTCCTGGGGGTTCTGGGTGGCGATGACAAAAAAGGGCGCTGGCAGGGTGCGGGTGATGCCATCGGTCGAGATCTGGCGTTCGGCCATGGCTTCGAGCAGGGCGCTCTGGGTGCGCGGGCTGCCGCGATTGATCTCATCGGCCAGCAACACCTGGGTAAAAATCGGGCCGGGATGGAAGGTAAAGGCGGCATTGGCCTGATCATAGATCGACAGCCCCAACAAGTCGGCGGGCAACATGTCGGAGGTAAACTGTACGCGCTGATAGGCTAGCCCCAGCAAGGTGGCGAGGGCGTGGGCCAGGGTGGTCTTGCCCATGCCGGGCAGATCCTCAATCAACAGATGGCCGCGAGCCAACAGGCAGCACAAGGCTAACCGCAGTTCATGGGGCTTGCCGAGGATCACGCGATTGAGCCGGGCGAGCAATTGATCAGTCAGCGGGTTCATTCCAATACTCCCTTCTATTTTTTCCATTATGCGTCAGGCCACGCTTACCGTCATATGAAGTAGTTGTTTCGTTTGGCTATTTCATGGCTGGATCGCGATCCGGGCATCGGGATCCCCCCTGGTGTTGCAGGTCGACGATGGGCGTCATACTCTGAAGCTTGGCATGCCGGAGCGCTCCGGCTTATCGGGAGTGGGACATGGATGGTTTGATGCTGCTGGTCGGTGGACTGGTATTGCTGGTGTTGGCGGGGGCGATCTGCGGCCTGATTGCGCTCAGTCGCCTGTCGGCACTGGAGCAGGATTTACGCAAACAGCGCCAGCAGTTGCAGGCTCTGGAGCAAGCGCTGGCGCTGGTGCCGGGGCGGCTAGGAGCAGCCCAATTGCATCGGGCGACTGAGGTGTTGGCCAGCGCAGGTGCAACGGCCATGTCAGCGGCGCCTGAGCCTGTTTCATCCATTCCTGCGTCGCCCATCGCACCTCCGGTTACGGCTTTGGCAGCCGATATCGCGCCGCAACCCACAGCCTTGCAGCCGCCAACGGCAGATAGTGTCACAGACGATGAACCTTCGACGGCTCATCCCCGGGCGGTTGCTGTTTCGCCGGTTGCCGTTGCGTCAGTCGGTGCCGACGAGTCGCCAGTTGCCGCGACGTCGCCAAGCACACCGGCACGACTGGAGCGGGATATCGCCTCGCGCTGGATGGTCTGGGTCGGTGGTGTGGCCTTGGCGTTGGGCGGGGTATTCCTGGTCAAATTCGGTGTCGAGCACAGTGTGCTGGGGCCGAGCGGGCGGGTGATTGCCGGACTGGTGTTGGGATTGATTCTGGTGCTGAGCAGTGAGTGGTTACGGCAGCGGGAAACCCCGCTGGCGCTGCCGCGGCTGGGGCAACAAGCCGACTATGTGCCGGCGGCGCTTGCCGGTGGCGGGGTGATCGCCTGGTATGCCAGCCTGCTGACGGCGTTCGAACTCTATGATCTGATCTCCCCCGGTCTGGCCTTCGTGTTGCTGGCCGGGGTGTCGTTGCTGGCCATGGCGCTCTCCTTACTGCAAGGGCCCCTGTTGGCGGTGCTCGGCTTGCTCGGTGGTTATCTGGTCCCAGCCCTGGTCTCGACCGGGCAGGGCAGCCTGACCGGGCTACTGAGCTATGTCGCGCTGGTGTCGCTGGCCGCCTTGGGCCTGCAGTTCCGGGTGCAGCGTCGCTGGTTGTGGTGGGGCACCTGTGTCGGGCACTTCCTCTGGTTCTTGCTGGCGCAGAGTCTGTATCGCGATGAAAGCAGCTTCGTGTTTGGCTATCTGCTGCTCTCCTTGTATGCCTTTATCGCGCTGCCCGGTTTGGGATGGCGCCTGCAGAGCACGGCCCTGCGGCTGCCCTTGCAGTGGCGCAAATGCCAGACCGCCATCAAGGATGCCCACTGGATTGCCGTGATCGGGACTCTCTTGCTGGTCGGTCTGCATCTGTTTCTGGATTATCCGCTGGCCGGTTGGTTAGCGCTGCTAGGGGCCGGAGTCGGGGCCCATGGGCTGGCTCGGCGGATTGCGGCCCTGGATTTGCTGCCCTGGTTGGCCGGTTGCGGTGTGCTGGTCAGTGTCTGGGCCTACCATCTGCCTCTCGAGCAGTGGGGTCAGATGGGCTGGGCCCAACTGGCGTGGCCGGAGTTATGGCCGCTGTGGCGTTGGGGCATGGGGCTGGCCTGTCTGCAGGCGGTATTAGCACTGCAGTGGCTGACCGTGGCGCGTCGCGGGGGACTCTGGGCCTCTTGGGTCGTGGTGCTGCCGCTGGCGATGCTGGCTCTGCTCTACTGGCGCTCGCCGGTCGGGGCCGCTGATTTCTGGGCCGATCAGAGCCTGCTATGGCCGCTGCAGGGGCTGCTGCTGTTTGTCGCCTTCAGCGCCCTGGCCGAGGTGCGGGGTCGTTGGTCTCATGGTGCCCGGGTCGCGCTGCTGGCCGGTGGTCAGGGTGCTCTGACTCTGGTGTTTATCATGCTGCTGGCCGATGCCAACCTGACACTGGCTCTGGCGCTGCAACTGGCAGGCTTGGCCCGCTTGGGGCAACGAGAAGGCGATCTCGTTCCCCATTGGCTGCTCAAAGGGCTGGCGATGGTCATTGTGGCCCGGCTTTCCCTTAATCCCTGGTTGCTGGATTACGCCCTGCAAGGACGGTTAGGGCTGCACTGGAGCCTGTATGGTTACGGCATTCCGGTGATCTGCTTCTTTTTGGCGGCGCGCTGGCTGCCCCACCGTCCCGGGGCGAGCACTAACGCCTGGCTCGAGGCGGGCGGCGTGCAATTGCTGACCCTCTGGCTCACGCTGGAGGGGCGCTACTGGCTGAGTGGTGGCGATCCCTGGCATGGGGATTACACCCTGGCCGATGCTGCGCTCAATGCTGTGACATGGGGTGGACTGGCACTGGTCTATGGTTGGAAGGCGCGGCTCAACGGTGCTCTGGCCCAGGTGTATGCCATCGCCTCACCGCTGTTGCTGATTCTGATGATGGCCATGACGGTGCTGGGATCCAGCCTGTGGTTTAATCCGTTGTGGGTGACGACCTCGGTGGGCGAATGGCCCATACTGAACCTGACCCTGCTGGCCTGGGGGATCCCGACTCTGCTGAGCGTATTGGCGCTGGTGTTCCTGGCCCATCCGCAGTGGCTGCGCCGGGTCAGCGCGGTGTTTGTGTTCTTCAGCGGCATGCTCTATCTCACCCTGATGGTGCGGCAGTGGTGGCAGGGGGCCGATATCTCCGGGTTTGCCGTCTCCAATGGTGAGCAGTACAGCTATTCGGCGGTGTGGCTGCTGACGGCGATTGTTCTGATGCTGTTCGGTGGCTGGTTGGCCGTCGCCCGGGTGCGTCAGGCGGCGCTGTTGATCCTGCTGGTGGCCGTATTGAAAATATTCCTCTGGGATATGGCCGATCTGGAAGGCCTCTACCGGGCAGCGTCGTTTCTCGGGTTGGGGCTGTGCCTGGTGGGTTTGGGCTGGTTTTATCAGCACTTTGTGTTACCGCTCGCCACCCCGCGTGACGAGGGCGAGATGAGTGGACCAGGGTAACGAGAGTTACGGCTATGCTAAACCTGAAGTACACCGCTGCCGTGCCGCTGAGTTGTTGTTCTGGCGGGCCGCTACGGGGTTCGGTCAGGTTGAACACGGCCGTCACTCTCGGTCACAGGTGAGGAGCTCTGATGTCGCGATTGGTTCGTTGGCGTATCCGGCGACGCAAGGTGCGCCGGGCGGGGTTATTACATGGCTGGCTCAGCTTGCCCCACGGCGATTCGCTGCCTGTGGTAACGCCGGGAACCGCAGCAGACGCATCCTCGAGTGTACCGCCAACCCTGCCGCCCGATGCCGTAGCGCGCGATCAGCGGTCATGATGAGCCGGGTCTATCGGTGTGCAAACTGCCGGTTTTTTGATCCACCTTCAACATCTCCATCTGGCTGCTATCTTGCGCCGTCAACAGGTAATACATTGATAGCGCTTAAAAAATGGCTAGCCAGCGCCCTGCAACTATGACAACAGATGACCCCCGCTTGGCCGGTGGTTGCGCTGGCGGCTCTCGACTGAATATCGGGCATGGGCCTGATTGCGAAAGAAGGAATCCACTGTGACCCGAGTACTGGTCTGGCTGTGCTGCCTGGGCGTGAGTGTTCCGCTGGCGGCGGCCGACGATGGTATCGCGGCATTTCGTCGCATGGCGGTGCAGGGCAATGTCGACGCCCAGTTTGCCGTGGCTGAGGCCTTCCAACGGGATAAATCCGCTGAGCAGGCAGCCTTTTGGCTGCATATGGCGGCCGAGCAACAGCATCCACTGGCTCAGCGCGAGCTGGGTGCGGCCTATGCCAATGCCATCGGCGTGGTGAAAGACGAGGGGCAGGCCCTGTACTGGTATCGCAAAGCGGCGGAACAAGGGGATGTGGCGGCTCAATCCGCACTAGCGGTGGCCTATGCCTACGGCCGAGGAGTGGCCATTGATTACAAACAGGCCATCTACTGGGCGCTGCAGGCCGGTGAGCAGGGCGATGTCACCGCTCAGATCCTGTTAGGGGCGGCCTACGCCACCGGCGAGACGGTGGCCAAGGATTATAAACAGGCAGTTGCCTGGTACCGGCGGGCGGCTGAGCAAGGCAAGGGGGTGGCGCAATTTCAGGTGGGCGTCGGTTACGCCAATGGCTTTGGCGTGCCCAAGGATTGGGTGCAGGCTTACGCGTGGTACGCCCTGGCGGTCCATAATGGTTACTCCGATGCCGAGTCCTGCCGGGTGCGGATGGGGGAAAAACTGACGCCCAGTGAGCGCACGGCGGCCGAGGCCCTGTTGAAGGAATGGCAGACGGCGTTCAAACCTCATTCTTCACCGATCCCACCGACCCATTAACTGCTTCATGTGGCCTGAGAGATCCTCAGGCCAAGCCAGAGCCAGAATCAGCGCCTGTCTTAGCAACCTCAGTCCAACGGCGTCTCCTGCCAGCACACCACCCGATTGCGGCCATGAGCTTTGGCCTGATACAGCGCCTGATCCGCCAACCGTAGCAACTCCTGATAGTGCGTGATGGCGTGGGTATCGCAGACGCCGAAACTAGCGGTCAAGTGCAAGCCCGTGGCGATGGGGGTGTAATCCGCCTCGGCAATTCGCTGACGCATGCGTTCACAACAGGCGTGTGCCTGGCGGGCATCGCGCCCCGGGAATATAAGGGTAAACTCTTCTCCGCCCCAGCGAGCCAACAACCCAGAGTCGGGCATGGCGTGCTGCAAGGTTCTGGCCACGGCACAGATCGCCTGATCGCCGATGACATGGGACCAGCAGTCGTTGATTTGTTTGAAGTGATCGATGTCGACAATCGCCATCGCCAAGGGTGTTTGTTGCTCTTTTGCCGTCTTGAAGGCGGTGAGCAGTTGTTCATCAAATGCCCGCCGGTTGGCCAGCCCGGTAAGTTGATCCTCCCGCGCCTGACGCTCAAACGCCGTGGCTTGCTCCTGCAAGGCGGTGGTTTTTTCCGTCACCAAGCGGGTGAGGCGCGCCTCATTGCGGCGCAATGTATGGAGTCGGAACTGCACCACCAGCCACAGCACCAAGCCACCGCCCAGCAGCATCAGCAGTTGAAACTCGATGCGCTGCCAGAAGAAGGGCTGGATGGTGAACCGCAAGCTGGCTTGCTGGCCCTGCCACTTGCCATGGGGGTAGCTGGCCATGACCTGGAACTGATAGGAGCCCGGGGGCAAGTTGGTGTATTCCGCGCTGGCTTCATGGTTGCGCTCGAGCCAGTGGGGATCGAAACCGGTCAACTGGGTGCGGTAAAGGATGCGGCTCGGGATCACATACCCCAAGCCGGCGTAGCGGATGCGGATCCGGCTGGTCCCGGCCGGTAATTCCAGGTTCGGGCGCAGGGCGAGGGAGCGGCCATCCACATCCATGGCTTCGATCACGATGGGCAGCAGCGTCTCGCCGGCATCATTGATGCGTTCCGGGCGCACCCGCGCCACACCCCGGGCGGTGGCCATCCAGACACTGCCATCGCTGCGCAGCAGGGTGGCCGCCGGATTGGAGCCGCCGTTGGCTTGGGCACTGACCAGGCCATCGCTCTCGCCAAACACCTCAACATGCAACCGCTGGGCGCGGCCCTCGGTGATGGCGCGGGCGTCTTGCTGCTGGATGCGGAACATGCCGCGGTTCGAGGTCAGCCAGAAGGCCCCTTGCTGATCGGGCACCACCTGAAACAGTTTATCGACCGGTAAACCGGCGGCACGGCCCACCACACTCAGGTGGCCATCGGCAAAGCGGTAGTGCACCAGGCCCCGATCGGTAGCCATCCACATGCCATTGGGCTCGCCGTAGAAGCCAAACACATATTCGGCACCCTCCTGCTGGTGGATGGGGACGGCGGTAAAACGATCCTGTTCGAAGAGCGCCACCCCAACTCCGGTTCCGACCCAGATCCGCTGTCGGGCGTCTTGGTACAGTGAGATGACAAAATCAGCGGGCAGGCCGTCGGCCGCCGTGTAATGACGGATCTGGCCATCGGCGCTCAGTCGATCCAGACCGGCGGCGGTCCCCAGCCAGAGATTGCTGTGTTGATCGACCAGCAGGGCGCGGATCTCATTGCTGCTGAGCCCCGAGCGCTGATCCCGGACTGGCGTCAGGCGGTTGTGCTGCCAATGCAGCAAGCCATTGGTATAGGTTCCGACCCAGACACTACCGTCCGCTGCTTCGGCCAGACTCAGTACCGAGACGGGAGCATCGCCATCGGGCGAGGGGATGGGAGTCACCTGGCCGTTCTGCCAGCGGCTCAAGCCGGTGCTGGTCCCCACCCACACGCTGCCGTCGGAGTGGGCCAGCACGGCGCGCACATAGTCACCGCTGAGTCCCTGGCGGGAGGTCAGGGTGGTGAACGGCGCGGCGCGTAACCGAAACAGTCCGGCGTTGGTGCCAATCCAGATGTTCTGCTCCTGATCCTGCAGCAAGGAGAGCACCCGGTTCTTCAGTAGCCCGGTTTCGGTTTCTAGGCGCTCCAGCCCGGCTGGGCTCAGGCGATAGATGCCATGATTCATGGTGCCAATCCAGAGATCCTGCTGTTCGTCGAGCAACAGGCTGGTCACGGCGGCATCGGCTAGGGCGGGCTCCAGCGGTTTGAAGGTATCGCCCTCTTGCCGCCAGAGACCTTTCTCGGTGCCTAGCAATAAGGGGCCATTGGCTTGCTGCACCAGGGTAAAGATCCGCGGTGCTGGCAGCGCTCCGGGGAGGGGGACGTGGCGGGGTTTCTGCTGCTCGACCACATACAAGCCCCGATCGGTGGCGATCCACACCCGCCCTTGCGCATCCTCGGCGAAGCGATAGGCGCTCAACTGGGTCAGGATCGGCTGGCCGTCGTTGTACTGGCCGTCTCGACCCATAGAACGCATCACCACCCCCTTGCCCTCCATCGCCAGCCACAGGTTACCCAGACGATCCTTCCACACTGCATTGATCATGGTGGCGGCAGGCGCATAGGGCTGCCACCGATCGCCGGTGACGCTGACCAGGCTGCCACGCGCCCCGGCCAGCAATAGACTGCCATCCGCTTGCGCCTGTAATGATTGAATGCCGGAATCCAACAACCCGGTCTGCGGGCTGCGTTCATAGAGTTTGAATTCCCGGCCGTTATAGCGTGCGACTCCTTCCCAGGTGCCAAACCACAGATAGCCCTCGGTGGTTTGCGCCATGGTATTGATGCTGTTGTGGGGCAAGCCATCCTTGGTGGTCCAACCTTCGACAAAATAGTCCGCCAAGGGTACCCGTGCGGCCCAGCTCAGGGACGAGAACAGGCTACAGGCGAGAAGCATCAGGCCACGGCTGATGCGGGAGAGGCGCTTGCGACATCCATATTCAGGTTTCATATCCATCCATCACTAATCCGTGATGCTGTGACCCGCCGCTGGCTGCTTGTGCGCGGCAGGGGGAACACCAGCATCAACTGCATATCCGGGGCTGCTGCCGAGGATCGGACAGGCTGATTGCCGTTGATTGTTGGTCAGAATACCTCTGGATCCGTTATTCTTTCATCACTGAATGCGCAAAATGATAATTGCTTTGCACATTCTGGATTTGCTGTTGGACATTCCCTAACCTGCTCACCACTATGCCATTAGCGGAGGGACTCTCGTGTTGCAGAACCAGTTAATAAACAGTGATGTGTCAATAAGAAGAAATGAAAATCTCCGGATGGAGATATAAGAATTATAAGGGGGCATACATGGTACAGCGACGTTTGTTCCAGTGGTTTTTCAGTGTAATTATATTTGCCTCTGGTATGGCGCTGTCTATTTATACCTATCAAGGGGTAAGGAAAAGTGATGAGGCCAAAATGTTGGCTGAATTGCAGAAAGAGACGTATGAACAGAGTGTCAGAGCTAGTTTATTGTTTACTCGCGCACCACAAATCCTGAATTCATTTGCCGCTTTATTTGTTGTTTCTGATTTCGTTAGTCAACAGGAATTTAAAAACTTTGCATCCTATTTGATAAAGAATGAACAAGAGATTTCGGCTGTTATGTGGACACCATATGTCTTGGCCGAGGAGCGTAAAAAATATGAAATGACACTAATGCACGAAATGGGACATGATCACGGCTTTATTGATATTCAATATCCAGATCGTCATCAAATAGCATCGCCATTACGGAACTTTTATTTCCCCATTATGTATGTCGAACCCAGAGAGCAGGGAGCGAATTTATTGGGTATTGATCTGAATGGCCGCCCGCTTATTCATGCGCTGCGGATGGCGGCGATGAATAGCGGTTTGGTATTTACTACGCCAGTGTTTTCTGAATTAACAGATCCGCATGGTGCTGCCATGATTGCCATCTATCATCCGGTCCATATTCCCCATCCCAAAAGCAGTAAGAAACCAGGAAAATTTTTGGGCTTTCTGCTGATGTTAATGACGCCTGAAGTATTAATGCGCTCCGAGTTTGGTGACGAGAGCCAGAGTCAATTTTTTATGCGCTTGATTGATAAGGATGATGGGAACCGTCAGATTGCGATCAATCGGAAAGATACATATGGGGCGCCACCGCAACGAACGTTTCGTTATGACTTTCCAATGCCGGGACGACATTGGACTTTGGAGTTATATAGCAGAGAGCCGATGCATTATGATAATACGGCCAGTTTTTTGTTGCTATGTCTGCTGACGCTGACTGGAGTTATCAGTTTGGCCTTTTATCGTGGGGTCAATAATTTCACGAATTTAAAAATCAGAAATACCAATTTGGAATTACAACGTCGGGAATTAAAGTTGCGAGCCAATTTTGACAGTTTGACCGGATTGCATAATCGCCGTTATTTCCAGGATAAGGTCGAAGCTCTACTGAACCAACCAGCGCGTGAATATGAGATTGCCCTCTGTCTGTTGGACTTGGATAATTTCAAACAGATCAACGATGTTTTCGGCCACAGTCAGGGGGATTTATTGCTGAAGTTAGTGGCGGATGCCTTGACCCGGGAAACCCGCCTCGGCGATCAAGTCGCTCGTCTGGGTGGCGATGAGTTTGCCCTGGCGTTATTAGTCACCCCGGGTGCTACTGATATTGGCTCCATTCTGGATCGCCTCCTGGTGCTTATTTCGGCTATTGGTGGTGAGGTTTCTGAAAATACCGTGGCCATCAGTGCCAGCATCGGTATTAGTGTGTCGTCGGCTGACATCAACGACTATGAAGTATTAATTCACCAGGCGGATGTCGCCATGTATGCCTCGAAGAAACGCGGTAAAAATACCTATACGTTTTTCAGTTCCGAGCTGGCGTGATTGGTCTGCTGATTCGGATGTGATCCCCTTCACTGGGTGGCAGTGCACAATCTCGGGTAAGCCAATTTGTTCGTTGGCTTAACCATCCCCTCGTATGAGCGAGGCGTGGCGCGGCTTCTGAGGTATGATCGCCATCCTTGACCAGCTAATACCCGACA
>NZ_BAAGVN010000323.1:0-21750 GCF_054780855.1 Pseudaeromonas pectinilytica | reverse complement strand
TCAAAACCAGCGGGGCTGACGCCCCGACGAAATTCCCCTCCCACCTACGTCGGTGGGAGCCCCCTTTCGTCAAAAAAGGTGGGACATAGATGACGATTACAACCGGGAGTTCATGGCCGCCGCCGATATTCTGTTTTTGAGTGATGAAGGTCTGGATGGTCGCTCCGCTGAATCATTCATTCGCTCGTTAGCACAGCGCTACCACAACCGGTTCATCATCATGGGATGTGGCAGCCGTGGCGCCCTACTCTATCAATCTACACACGATGAGTTTTTCCATGCTCCGGCCATAGCCCCTCGCGGGGTCATCAACACCATAGGCGCCGGCGATGCGCTGTTTTCAGCCTTTATCCATGAGTGGTTACAGCATGGGGATCCACGGCTAGCCTTGCGCCGGGCCTGTCTGTTTGCCGGTTGGAAAATTGGTGCGGTGGGCGCCGCCGATGGGCTTCCAGATGTGAAGGAATGGCAGCAGTTGTTAATGCAATATGGGCTTTGAACAGAAAAATGCTAACATTGGTTATCCCGGCAATTAGGGGAACAGTTCTCCAGACGGTTCCATTTCATAGCGAGTGGACCCTATAATGCAACTTCCTGATGCCAGCTTGCGGCCCTTGCCGCCTCAGAAGACAGAGTGCCATGACCTCAAATAATCAGCAGCTTAAAGATGCCGGACTGAAGATCACCTCCCCCCGCATCAAGATCCTCGAGTACCTGCAAACGCCAGAATGTCAACACATCAGTGCCGAGGAGCTCTATAAAAAACTGCTGGATCAAGGCGAAGAGATTGGCCTTGCTACCGTCTATCGGGTATTGAACCAGTTTGATGATGCCGGGATTGTCACTCGCCATCATTTCGAGGGTGGCAAGTCAGTCTTCGAACTGGCCCACCAGGAGCATCATGATCACTTGGTCTGCTTGGATTGTGGTCGCGTGATCGAGTTTCATGACGATGTGATTGAACAGCGGCAGAATGAAGTGGCACAAAAATTTGGTCTCGAGCTGACGCACCACAGCCTGTATCTATATGGCCACTGCAATCATCCCGATTGCATCGCCAAGCGCAGCAAAAACAAATAAGCATCAGCAAGGGCAACCGATATGAGGATGCCGACGCTGAAGCAATAAAAAAAACCGCCATTTCGGCGGTTTTTTGTTGGTTGCGATTCACGCCGGAGCATTAGCCCTGCCAAGTATCACGCAGTGCAACCGTCAGGTTGAACACCAGCGACTCTGGCGTAGATAGCTTGCTGTCCGCGCAGAAATAGCCTTCGCGCTCGAACTGATAAGCCTGCTCCGGGGCTGCCTGTTGCAAGCTCGGTTCAACACGAGCCCCATCAATCACCGTCAAGGAAGCAGGATTGATCGTGGTCAGAAAATCCTCCGCCGCTCCCGGGTTTGCCACGGCAAACAGACGATCATACAACCGAACTTGAGCAGGCAGCGAGTGCTCGGCAGTCACCCAGTGGATCACGCCTTTGACCTTGCGACCATCCGCCGGATCGGTACCCAGCGTCTGCGGATCGTAGCTGCAGTAGATAGTGGTAATCTTGCCATCCGCATCTTTCTCGACCCGTTCGGCCTTGATCACATAGGCATGACGCAGCCGAACTTCCTTACCCAGAACCAGACGCTTGAACTGCTTGTTCGCTTCTTCGCGGAAATCCGCTTCATCGATCAAAATTTCGCGGGCAAACGGCAACTCATGAGTACCCAGTTCCGGCTTGTTCGGATGGTTGGGCGAGCTCAGGATCTCGACCTTATCCTGCGGGTAGTTTTCGATCACCACACGCACCGGACGCAGCACCGCCATGGCGCGGGGGGCATTCTCGTTCAAGTCTTCACGAATGCAAGACTCCAGAGCGCTCATCTCGACGGTATTATCCTGCTTGGTGACACCAATGCGACGACAGAACTCGCGGATCGCCTCGGGGGTGTAGCCACGGCGACGCAAACCGGAGACGGTCGGCATCCGCGGATCATCCCAACCTTCGACGATATTCTCGGTGACCAGCAGGTTCAGCTTACGCTTGGACATAATGCTGTATTCGAGGTTCAGACGGCTGAACTCATATTGGCGTGGATGACACTCGATGCTGATGTTATCAAGAACCCAATCATACAGACGGCGATTATCCTGGAACTCCAGAGTACAAATGGAGTGGGTAATCCCCTCAAGAGCGTCCGAAATGCAATGGGTAAAATCGTACATCGGGTAGATGCACCACTTATCACCGGTCTGATGATGCTCGGCAAACTTGACGCGGTAAATCACCGGATCCCGCATCACGATAAACGAAGAGGCCATGTCAATTTTGGCACGTAAACAAACCTCGCCCTCTTTGAAGCCACCGGCGCGCATTTTCTCGAACAACGCCAGATTTTCTGCAACCGAGCGGTCACGGAATGGACTGTTCTTACCCGGAGCAGTGAGTGTGCCCCGATATTCGCGGATCTGCTCGGCCGTCAGCTCATCCACATAAGCCAGCCCCTTTTCGATCAGCTCAATGGCATAACCATGCAACTTATCGAAATAGTCCGAAGAGTAACGAACCGCACCGTTCCACTGAAACCCTAACCACTGCACGTCGCGCTGGATGGACTCGACATACTCCACCTCTTCCTTGGCTGGGTTGGTATCATCAAATCGCAGATTACAGGTTCCCTGATAATCCTGTGCGATACCAAAATTCAGACAGATGGATTTAGCATGGCCGATATGGAGATAACCATTCGGTTCGGGCGGGAAACGGGTCGCAATACTGCTGTGTTTCCCACTCGCCAGATCCTCATCGATAATCTGACGAATAAAATTGCTGGGGCGATGTTCCGCCTGAGTCATTCACTTCACCTCAAGAGATAATAGCTGCAACTGCGCGATAACCGCTTATGATCCATGAATCCCCACCCTGGCTCAAGGGATTTATCGGTTGTCTCCGTCCACTGTCAGACGAAAAAAATCCGTCCAAGACGAGGAAAAAAGAGGTTCATCGCGACACACGGGACAAAGTGGCGCTGATTTCTGGAAACCCGGACAACCCGGCGCCACGGGACACCACGGTATGGATAGAACTACAGTTATGGTCGCGTCGAAGTATCGGGCCGGAGAAAACGGTCGCGCAGATGACGAAAGTCATCATCGATAAGGAAAACGGTTGGCGTCTCTGTGTGTTGTGGCACCGACACAGAGACTAGCCAACCGTTTTGACATGCGACTAATCCGAGTTACCTGACCCGCGGGCTAATGCCGGGCCGCGGGTTTTCCAAGACAAGAGAATTAGCTCGGTAATACCACGGTATCCAGATCGGTATCTGCTGGGATCTTCTTCATTTCACCGGCGATAATCTCCGCCTGCGGACCGAGTACGACTTGCAGATTATTCTCTCCGAGTTTCACGACGCCCGAAGCCCCTAAAGCTCTGAGTACGCGCTCATTGGCAACCGAGCGATCCTTGAGAGTCAAACGTAAACGGGTAATACAAGCATCGATACTCAGCAGGTTGTCATGCCCTCCCAGCGCTTTGAGATATTGCTTGGCCAACTCACTACGATTGGTAGCCACAGTCCCTTGAGCAACCGAGCTTGAGGTGGTCAGGTCATCCTCTTCACGACCGGGCGTTTTCAGATTGAAGCGAATGATGACCACGCGGAATACGAAGTAGTAGATAAAGAAGAATGCAATCCCTTGCAGCAGCAACATGTACCACTGGACCGCTAACGGATTGCGCGAGGAGAGCACCATATCCACGAGGCCGGCACTAAAGCCAAACCCGGCAATCCAGTGCATGGATGCGGCGATAAACACCGAGATACCGGTGAGCAGAGCATGGAGCACATAGAGCAGTGGCGCCACAAACATAAACGCAAATTCAAGCGGCTCGGTCACCCCGGTAAAGAAGGCGGAAAAGGCGGCGGCAATCATGATCGACGCAACCTTTTCTTTGTTCTTGACCTTAGCCGTTTGATAAATAGCCAGCGCCGCACCCGGTAAACCAAACATCATGATGGGAAAGAAACCCGCCTGATACATACCGGTGATGCCGACCACAGCCTTGCCTTCAGCCAAGGATTTAGCCCCGCCCAGGAAGTTAGGAATATCATTGATACCGGCCACATCAAACCAAAACACAGAATTCAGCGCATGATGCAGACCAATCGGGATCAGCAAGCGGTTGAAGAACGCATAAATGCCTGCGCCCGTTGCGCCCATGCCCTGAATTTGTTCACCAAAACTGACCAATCCATCATAGATCACCGGCCAAACATACATCAGCACGAAGGCCAGCGGGATCATGGCAAACGACGTCAGGATCGGGATCAGACGACGGCCGCTGAAGAAAGCCAGCGCCTTATGCAATTCGACACCACTGAAACGATTGTAAAGCTCGGCGGCAATAATACCGGTCAGAATACCGACAAACTGGTTCTGAATTTTATTAAACGCCACCGGTACATCGGCCGGCACCAATCCGAGAATTTGCGCCACAGCACCGGGAGAACAGAGGGTGGTCAGCACCAGAAAGCCGACAAACCCCGCTAACGCAGCGGCACCATCCTTATCTTTGGACATGCCATAAGCCACCCCCACGGCAAACAACACCGACATATTGTCGATGATGGCGCCACCCGATTTGATAAAGAACGCCGCTAATGCACTGTTGCCACCCCAGGCTACAGGATCAATCCAGTAACCCACCCCCATCAGAATGGCTGCCGCGGGCAGTGTCGCGACAGGCACCATCAAGGCACGGCCGACTTTTTGTAGATAACCGAGAATATTCACATCCCTCTCCTATAACTGTCCAAGTGACCCTGGCGGATAAGCAAACAGCTAGCCAACCCACTTCATTCACCACTGATTAAAACTGCTGGAACACGTAACACGACGGCAACTGTACTCGGTACACCTCGGATAAAGGTTGTTCCCTCTCCGGCACCGCAGTCATCGGTATCCATGACAGACGTCGAAGCAGCTGTGCTGTAACCATCGTAGAAATAAACCAACCTAAACAAACAATTACACATCAAACTTGATATTCCCCCCCTGGATCGTCAGGTCAAATTGAGGATCCAAGGGTGATGGGATCAGTCTAGAACGGTTATTTCGTGACGATAACAAACCATGCTTGAAATCGTGGCTCAAATCACCATGAAATGCGATAATCACATAAATTAATAGCCAAATACCGGATCTTGGTTTAAGTTGTAAATTAAGATGGTGCAACAACACAACGCCATGAGGAATCACAGATGCGCCTGATCCCACTCAAAGAAACTGCTCATGTTGGTTACTGGTCCGCTCGTTACATTGTTGATCGCATTACTCAATTTGCGCCGACACCGGAGCGGCCGTTTGTTCTGGGCCTGCCCACGGGCGGCACGCCTTTGAATACCTACCGGCGTTTGATTGAGCTCTATCAGCAAGGTGAAGTTAGTTTCGCCAATGTGGTGACATTCAACATGGATGAATACGTCGGCTTACCCGAGAACCATCCGCAGAGCTATCACAGCTTCATGTTCGAAAATTTCTTCGACCACATTGATATTCGCCATGAAAACATCAATCTGCTGGATGGCAATGCCCTGGATTTGATAGCGGAATGTCAGCGTTATGAAGCGAAAATAAAATCCTATGGCCGCATTCATCTCTTCATGGGCGGGGTTGGCAACGATGGACACATCGCCTTCAATGAACCGGCATCCTCCTTAAGCTCCCGGACGCGAATCAAGACGCTGACCGAAGATACCCGTATCGCCAACGCTCGATTTTTTGGTGATGTCAACCAGGTACCACGCTTGGCGCTCACTGTGGGAGTAGGAACCCTGCTAGATGCAGAAGAGATCCTGATCCTGGTCACCGGGCACGCCAAGGCACAAGCACTGCAGGCTGCCGTCGAGGGCTCCGTCAACCATATGTGGACCATTTCCGCCCTGCAGCTGCATCCCCGTGGCATCATAGTCTGCGACGAGCCCAGCACCATGGAGCTCAAGGTCAAGACAGTGCGTTACTTCCAGGAGTTGGAAGCCGAAAACATTAAGCGGATTTGAGGGCGAGCAGATGTTTGTATTGCGTAATGGGCTAGTCCATTCCGAAACCGGGTTACTCCACGAGCATGGGGTTTTAATCGACCAGGGCCGCATCACGGCTATTCGTCCGCTGTCTGCCTTCAGCCCAGACCTGCCGGCTTATGACCTGCAAGGCCAGCACCTGAGCGCCGGTTTCATCGACCTGCAGCTCAATGGCTGCGGCGGCGTCATGTTCAATGCAGCACAGACTCAGGAAACCTTGGCGGTGATGCAGGAAGCAAACTTGAAGTCTGGCACCACCAGCTTCTTGCCGACGCTGATCACCAGCCCGGATGCGGATATGCGCTGCGCCATCGAGGCGACTCGTGATTACATGCAGGCTCACCCCACTGAGGTGCTAGGTCTCCATCTCGAAGGGCCTTATACCAATGTGATCCGCAAGGGCATTCATCCTGCCGACCAGATCCGCCGCCCCACCGAGGAGATGATCGATTATCTCTGTCAGAACGCGCTCTGGATTGCCAAGATCACTTTGGCTCCGGAGCAGAATGATCTGGACCATATTCGGCGACTCAGCGAGGCCGGAATACTGGTTGCAATCGGCCACAGCGCCGCCAACTACGAACAGGCAATCGCCGGATTCAACGCCGGGATCCGCTTTGCCACCCATTTGTACAACGCCATGACCCCCACCCTAAATGGCCGGGAGCCCGGTATCGTGGGGGCTATCTACGATCGGCAAGATATCTACGCCGGGATCATAGTCGATGGGCATCATGTCCATCCGGCAAACGTCCGTCTGGCGCATCGCATCCTCGGCGAACGTCTTTGTCTGGTCACCGATGCGACCGCCCCGGCCGGAGCTCCGGAGGGATTTGATCATTTCGATTTTTGTGGCACCACCGTCTTTTACCGTCATGGGCAATGCGTGGACAAGAATGGTACACTCGGCGGCTCGGCGCTCACCATGATCGAAGGGGTTCAAAACCTGGTACAACAGGTCGGGATCCCGCTCGAAGAAGCCTTGCGCATGGCCAGCCTCTACCCGGCCCGCGCCATGGGTCGAGCGAACGATCTGGGCAGTATTGCCGAAGGGAAAGTTGCCAATCTGGTCATCTTCGATGATGCATTCAACGTCACGGCAACCCTGGTCCACGGAACCTATCAAGAACACCGATAAATGACAGACGGACAAATAGCGAATATCGACCTGGTCAAACAGGTTAATGCGGCAGCGGTTTATCGCATTATCGACCTGCAAGGGCCCATATCCCGGGTCAAGGTAGCCGAGATCAGCCAGTTAGCTCCCGCCAGTGTGACCAAAATTACCCGGCAGCTGCTGGAGCACGATCTGATCCGTGAGGAAGCGCTGCAAGAGTCCACAGGCGGACGTCGAGCCATCTCCTTGATGACGGTACGGGATCGCTTCCAGTTCGTCTCCTGTCGGTTGGGACGCCGCACCCTGTACTTGGCACTTTGCGATCTGGCGGGCCGTGAACTGGTCCAGATGCGACGCGAGCTCGTGGGTCAATCGACCATTGACGAGGTGCTGGCCACGCTGATCGCCACGATTGACGAGCTGATTAGCAATAACCCACGCAAAATCCGCAAACTAATCGGCTTGGCCGTGACCTTGCCTGGACTGGTCAATCCGGAGTCAGGTGAGGTGCTGTATATGCCCACGCTGACGTTGAATAAAGTGCCCCTTGCACAGCTATTGGAAACCCACTTTGCACTCCCCTGCTATGTGGGAAATGACACCCGCTCCCTGGCGCTGGCGGAACACTTTTTTGGCGCCTCGCAGGACACTCAAGATGCCATACTCATCACCATCCACAACGGGGTCGGCTCTGGCATCATCAGCAAAGGGCGGGTCCTGTTAGGACAGAATCGCAACGTCGGCGAGATAGGTCATATCCAAGTCGAACGATTTGGCCGCCGCTGTCACTGCGGTAATTTTGGCTGCCTGGAGACCATAGTCTCCAATGCTGCCATCGTGGAGCGCAGCCAGGAATTGCTGGCTCGCGGTCATGCATCCTCGCTGTCATCTGCCTCTGCCTCATTGACCATCGAGCAGATCTGCCGCGCCGCCAATGCGGGAGATGCTCTGGCAGGCCAAATCATTCAGGAAACGGGAGAATATTTGGGACGAACCATCGCCATCATGGTGAATCTGTTTAATCCCGAGAAGATCCTGTTGGCTGGCGAGGTGGTCGAAGCGGATAAAATCTTGTTCCCCGCCATCCGACGATGTGTGGAGCAGCAGTCCCTCCCCAGCTTTCATCAGAACCTGCCCATCGAACGTGCCTATTTTCAGGGACAGCACACCATGGGAGGTGTTGCCTTGATCAAACGAGCCTTGCTCGAGGGCGACCTATTACAACGCATCATGGAAATGTGACAAACCCCGAGAATAAATAAACCGGAACCTCCGGTTTTTTTAACGCCGCTTGTAAGCCGTTTTTGGTAAAAATCCTGATTTGTATGTTTTTTCAGCTATTTACGCCAGTTTATCCGTCATTGTGTGAAACTTTTGCAGCTTGAACTGTGCAGAATAGCGAACGATAAATATAATTTATCATCACATGAAAAAACTCGATTTTTAACTCTTTCCATGGCTGAACATACTTCCCCGCGATAGGACAACAACAATAGCAATGACTACCATGAGCTTTGTATCTGATAAGCGTTTTAACGACTTCCAACATTTCCCACGCGGCTTGCGCCGTAGCGGGCAGTTTACTGTTGCCGAAGCCGACACTCTGGAACAGTGTGGCCAAGCCATGCTCGAACTCTACCAAGGCAAGCGCGAGCCCGCCGATGAGGTAGAAATAACTTTCATTGAACGAGTCCAGGCCGGAGATGCCACTGGCAGCCCTCATGCCAAGGTCTGGTTCAAGTATCTGAAAGTGATTGGCCCGCGTCGGGTGCATCGCCTCTGCACGTCAGGTGGCAATGCAACGGATGATGCCAGCTTCGAGCCCGTCGAAGAGTCCCTGGATTAATGGATACGGATCTGCTGCGTACCTTTATCGAGGTCAGTAAAAGCCGACATTTTGGTCGCGCAGCAGAAACCCTGTATTTGACGCAATCAGCCGTCAGTTTTCGGATCCGCCAGTTGGAACAACAACTGGGGGTAACCCTCTTCGCTCGTCATCGTAACAATATTCAACTCACCAGCGCCGGAGAGCGCCTCTACCCCTATGCCGAGGCCATATTACAAACCTTGGGACGCGCTAAGCAGGAAATGGGGCAGCAAGGCGATGTACAACGCCAACTCGCGGTAGGTGCGCCGTTATTCTGCTGGGAGATGGGGTTGCAGGAGTGGATCGATCCCTGGTTTGAGCAGGCGTCGCAACCGCTATTAAGGTATGAAATTGGCAACCGCGAACAGCTCTGTCGCCAGTTGCTGGAAAGAACCCTCGATTTGGCAATCTTGGGAGAGCCGAGCAAAATCGATGAAGTCTCGGTCCGTCCTCTGGCCGAATACCATCTCAGTCTAGTGAGTCGACAAGCAGGCTTGGCCCTGTCGCAAACGCAGCAACAGCCGCTGGTGATGATTGAAACCCATGCCCATTTTACCCATACCAATTTCCCGGCCGAACTGCAGGGCCGTGTACCCACCTTGCTGACGCCTTCCCTGCGGCAAGCAGAGCAACATCTGAAGCAACATGGCGGTATTGCTTACTTGCCTCATCCTGCGGTCGCTCCGGCGCTGAAACAAGGTCTTTTGCACATGGTGGATGGAGCACCACACCTACCCCGCACTCTCTACTTGGCCTATCGCTCCACTGCAACGCAGCAAGAGTCGTTATCAGGTCTGCTCAATAGCAATTGGCGTATTGGCCAGAAAACAAGCCGCCCTGCACCAACCTCCCCACGCTAAGCGCGATACAACTCCGATCACGACCAGGTTCGCTCGGCAAGCAAAGAACCGTCCTCTACCTCGCGAATAGAGAAATGACCATTCTGATAGAGTCCAAAGCTCGCCGGCCCCTGTCTGGGCATGGCGATAGATCCAGGATTCATAGCGAGCAGGCCGGGTGCAGGCTCAGAGAAACCCGCCAAGTGAGTATGCCCGGAAAACAGGACATCCCCGGAGCCTAGAGCCAGTTGCTCAAGCGAATACAGGTGGCCATGAGTCATGCAACAGCGTCGACTCCCCAGCAACAAAAAGTTGTAGGGAGACAGACAGGGAAAGGCCAATAACATCTGATCGACTTCGCTATCGCAGTTTCCTCGCACCGCAAGGATCCGGGTACGTAGTTGATTCAAAGACTCGGCGACTGCAGCCGGAGCATAGCCCTGAGGCACCGGATTACGCGGACCATGGTTAAGGAGATCGCCCAATAGCAGATAGTAATCCGGTGCATAGGGTTGTAGCTGGAGAAGCGTCTGTTCCAGAGCAGGTAAACAACCATGAATATCAGAAAGGATGGCCAGTGTTGTCACATCAATACCTGAGCGTTATGCCAAATGAGGAAAGCCAGCTTACCTCAATGTCACAGCAGGTGACGAGCCTGTTGCCCATAGCCGACTCTCGACCATCCTTCACACCTTCACACCTTCACACGAATAGCAAAGCACCACCAGGCGCGCGATAGTCAAACGCTACTCCTGCACATCGTTCGCGGAAAAAGTCAGGCAAACGCTATTCACGCAGTAGCGCCGTTTGGTCGGCGTTGGGCCATCGTCGAATACATGCCCCAGATGGGCACCACACTGCTGGCAGAGGATCTCGGTACGAACCATGCCATGGGATTTATCTTTTTCATAACGTACCGCACCGGCAATGGCAGTATCAAAACTCGGCCAACCACAACCAGAATCAAATTTTGAAGAGGAAGCAAATAAGGTGTTGTTACAACACACGCAATGATATTCCCCAGTCTTGCGATTATGCAGCAGAGCGCCGGAGAAGGGGCGCTCCGTGCCTTTTTCCCAGCAAACCCGATACTGCTCCTCGGTCAGTCGTTCACGCCAAGAATCGAGGGTGGGTGTTTCCATCTTGTTAGCCTTGTTACCAATTTGTAACAGAAAGCATACCTGATCTTGCCGAGCCTCTCACCCCTTAACCACAGAAACTGCACCAGCATCACAAATCCTCTGCCGCAACAGTTTGACAGAGTGAGCACGTCCAACCGCTATTTGGCGGCGAACATCATCGGGTAACAGGAAACCATCGACGGCCGCCGTGTCGATCACCTGCTCCCATTCCATGGTGTCGGCCGGGGCTGGCAAACGAAAATGGATGTCGTAGCCGCTGGCATTAAACAGAGCCAACCAACGCTCACCCATGCCTTTGAGATCCCCGATATCCATCACAAACACCTGCGACACCGGCGCATTCCAATCGGCATCCGATAACAAGTGCCCATCCGGGTGATACCAAGCCACCTGGTGCAAAGCCCCATACGACCCCAAATAATGATCATCGATCAACCGCAATCCTGAAAAGACGGCAGAATTGCGTCGTAACTGGATCATCTGTTTAACGAACTCCAGCAAGCGTTCGTCCTCTTCTCGCAGTTCCCAACTCTGCCAGCTGATCCGATTATCCTGACAATAGGCGTTATTGTTGCCCATTTGGCTGCGGCCAATCTCGTCCCCGGCCAACATGTGCGGCGTGCCTTGTGACAGCAGTAGCGTCGCAATCAGATTGCGCTTTTGCTGCTGACGCATATGGCTGATCCGCAGATCCGCAGTCGGTCCTTCAATACCGTAATTGGCCGACAAATTATGCCCATGACCATCCCGGTTATCTTCGCCATTCGCCTGATTATGACGCTGGTTGTAACTGACTAAATCCTCGAGCGTGAAACCATCGTGATAGCAGATGAAATTAACGCTAGCGTGGATCGAGCGGTAGGACTTGGGAAAGACATCCCGTGAACCGAGCAAGCGTGTCGCAAAGTCGGCCATACGGCCGGTATCACCACGCCAAAATGAACGAGCGGTATCCCGGAAACGATCATTGGTTTCCTTCCACTGACTGGGAAATTGCCCAAGTCGATAGCCAAAAGGGCCAATATCCCAAGGCTCGGCAATCAACTTGGCCTGACTGATCACCGGGTCCTGCATGATGGCCTTGAAAAAACCACCGCAGGGATCAAACTCGTTCCCTTCTCGAGCCAGGGTTACTGCCAGATCGAAGCGAAAACCATCCACCTGCATCTCTTCTAGCCAATAACGCAGGCTATCCATGACCAGACGCAAAACGTTGGGATGATCAACATTCACACTGTTGCCACAGCCAGCTACATTGATGTAACGCTGATAATCAGGGCCATGACTGCCATTTTCAAAGGTGTAGTAGTTGCGGTTATCCAGCCCCTTGAAGGAGAGGATGGGACCACCCTGACCGGATTCAGCCGTATGGTTGAACACCACATCAAGAATGACCTCGATACCTGCACGGTGTAATTCCCGCACCATGGTCTTGAACTCGGTCACCGCATCGGTCACCGCATAACGAGGATCGGGGGCCATAAAGCAAACCGGGTTGTAACCCCAGTAATTGACCAGATCCAAACCGATCAATCGCGGTTCACTCATGAAGCAGGCCACGGGCATCAGCTGAAGCGTCGTAATGCCAAGAGCTGTCAGATATTCGAGAACGGCAGGCTGACACAAAGCCAGATATGTTCCTCGATACGCCTCTGGAACATCTGGGTGTAACCGGGTAAACCCCTTCACATGGGTTTCATAAAGAATGGTCTGATGGTCGGCATATCCCGGCTTGCTCACGCCCTGCCAGTCGAAATCATCTGCCGTAACCACAGATTTACTCATCATCTGCTGGCTGTCACCCTCATACAGGGTTTCATTCCAGAGTAATGGCCGATTGATATTTTTGGTATAGGGATCAAGCAGCAGTTTTTGCTCATCAAACAGCAACCCCTGCTCCGGATGGTGAGCACCTGCGACTCGCCAGCCATATAACTGCCCGGCCGTCACACCTTCGACATACCCAAACCAGTAATGTCCCTTGCGCTCACGTAACGAAATACGTGCCGTCTCTTTTTCGTCGCGACCAAACAAACACAAGGTGACGCTGTTGGCGTCCGGCGCCCAAAGAGAAAAGTTGCATCCCTTACTATCGAGAGAGGCCCCTAAAGGGGTCTCTCTACCAGGCTTGAGCATGAAGCTATCGCCCATTGGATTAATCCCCAATCCGCTTGATAAAGACTGTTGCTAACGGAGGTAGATTAATCAGAATTGATTGCGCTTGTCCATGGATAGTGACCGCCTCACTTTGGAAGCTGAGGCCACCCATATCGTAATCACTACCCCAGTAGTAGCTACTATCGGTATTTAAGACCACCTGATAGGTTCCTGCCTCCGGCACGCCCAAACGGTAACCATCAACCGGTGTCGGAGTGAAATTACCCACCACGAGAACAGAGCGGTCGCCCGCTTTGTTACGGCGCAACATGGCATAGACACTGTGTTCAGAATCGCTGTGATCCAGCCACATAAAACCACCACGCTCATAATCAGCCTCATACATGGCCGGTTCGTTGCGATAGAAATGGTTCAAGTCCCGGATCACACTCTTCTGACCACTGTGCTTATCAAATTGCAGCAACCACCACGACAGCTGAGCATCATGGTTCCACTCGGTAGATTGTGCTATCTCCGTGCCCATAAAGTTCGATTTTTTCCCAGGATGGGCATACATGAATCCCATGTAAGCACGCAAGTTTGCAGCTTGTTGCCACTCATCGCCTGGCATCTTATACAGCATGGAGTGTTTGCCATGTACCACTTCATCATGGGACAGCGACAGGATAAAGTTTTCATCGTAGTGATAGACCATCGAGAAGGTCATCTCGCTGTGATGATACTGGCGATGAATGGGATCCTTCTTCATGTATTCCAGGGTATCGTGCATCCACCCCATATTCCATTTGAAGCCAAATCCAAGACCGCCGGTAAAGGTGGGACGAGACACGCCCGCAAATGCCGTCGACTCTTCAGCAATCGTCATGGCCTGCGGGTAGTGCTTATACACTTCCTCATTGAACCAGCGCAGCAAGCTGATCGCTTCGTAGTTATGGTTGCCACCATGAATATTTGGCACCCACTCCCCATCTTTACGGGAATAATCCCAATACAGCATGGAAGCCACAGCATCAACACGCAGGCCATCGATATGGAAATGCTCTAACCAGTACAAGGCACTGGCGACCAGGAACTGCCGTACATGGTCGCGGCCAAAATCATAGATGTAGGAATTCCAGTCTGGATGCCAGCCGCGACGGGGATCTTCATATTCATATAAGGGCGTGCCGTCGAACCGCGCCAAGCCATGGGAGTCAGAAGGGAAATGTGCAGGAACCCAGTCGAGGATGATACCAATCCCGGCTTGGTGGCACTGGTCGACAAAGTATTTGAAATCGTCCGCCGAACCAAAACGACTGGTGGGCGCAAACATACCCACCGGCTGGTACCCCCAGGATCCGGAGAAAGGGTGCTCCGAAATCGGCATCAGCTCAATATGGGTGTATCCCATCTCCTGAATGTAGGGGATCAACTCAGCCGCCATCTCGCGGTAGCTCAATGAGGAGCCGTCATCATGACGCTTCCAGGAAGCGAAATGGAGTTCGTAGATGGACATCGGTTGTTCTAGCTTGTCATTCAGTTGTGACGCTAACCAACCGGCATCATGCCATTCATACTGGGCGTGATCGTAGACCACCGAGGCAAAGGATGGGTATTGCTCGGCATAAAAACCAACGGGATCCGCCTTGTGAGGCAAACGATTACCCATTGGATCTTTGAGTTCATATTTATAGTGTTCACCGGCTTGCAGCCCAGGAACAAACAGCACCCAGTGGCCACACAAGCTGCGTTGCATCGGATGACGACGGCCATCCCAAAAGTTGAAATCGCCAATTAAGCTAACAGCCGTCGCACTGGGAGCATAAACAGCAAACCGGACGCCAGAGACTTTGACGCCATCGACTTCGGTTTCGATCAGTTGCGCACCGAGCGTTTTATAAAGGTTGGCGGCTTGCAGTTTCATCTCGGCAAGGCCTGCGTAAGCCTCGGTATGAAATTGATAGGGATCGACAATCGTCGTATCGGTATCTGGATATTGAACCTGTAAGGAGTAGGAAAAAGGTTTCTTACGACGCGGAAAACTGGCTTCGAAGAGCCCAAGCTTGTCGACACAAACCATAGCCGCGATCACCTTGTCGCTGCCCAGTTCCTTGATCTCAACGGACAGGGCGCCAGGCAACCAGGCGCGTAACAGTAAACCAGAGCCATCTGGATTAACCACTAAACCTAAATTTTCAAACGGTTTGCCACAACGGGCCCCCATTAATTCTTTTATCAGCATGCCATCACCCTCTATAAAACGAACCCATCAGCCTGCCCATCGGATACGGGCTAATGGGTTACGTCATCTTATTGTTATAAAAAATTAGCGGCCAGCTTTGTTCCGAGCCTCAGTCATCCGTTTTGCCAACTGGGCCAATGCCGGATTAGCAAAGATCTCGCTGAGGTTTTTCGTCAACTTACGACGCCAGTTCGGATATTCGGTACTGGTACCCGGAACGTTGACCGGTTTATCCATTTCCAACCAATCTTCCAGCTGAGTACTGAACAGAGCACAATTGCCAAGGCACATGTGGATCTGCATGCCATGATTGAGCTCAGTCGTCATCCCCGACCAGTTGACGTCGCGCGGAACAGAATCCGGCAAGACACCATGGCCATGCAGACTGTCCAGGATCCGTTGCTTGGCTTGATGACGATCGGCACGAAGCGAATTCAATACCTCTTCATCAGGATAGAGCCCCAACTCGCGGCCCAGGGTCAGATCATCACAGTGCCAGTAACCACGCAGTGTCGGCATATCGTGGGTGGTCAAAGCCGCCATGGCCTGCTCTGGATAATGAGCCGGAGAGATGAAACCGCCATCGGTCTTTGAACGCTCGAAGAAGAAAATCCGGTAGGAGTGAACACCATTTTCCTTCAACAGCACATCCATGCCATCCGGAACTGTGCCCAGATCTTCACCGATGATCAGACACTGATTACGGACTGATTCCAGAGCCAGAATGCCCAGCAGATCGTTGACCCGGTAGTAAATGTAAGCACCCTTGGCAGCAGAAGCTCCTGGCGGTACCCACCACAGACGCAGCAACGCCATGGCATGGTCAATTCGCAGCGATCCACAAGAACGCATATTGGAGCGGAACAAATCGATCATCGGTTGATACTTGGCTTCCAGCAGCTTGGACGGATCCATCGGCGGCAAGCCCCAGTTTTGTCCGAGTGGACCCAGAACGTCAGGCGGCGCACCCACGCTGGCCTTCGGACAATAGAGTTCGCTATTGGCCCAAATTTCAGTAGAACCTTCGGAGACACCCACCGCCAGATCGCGGTAGATACCCATCACCATGCCAGATTGCTTGGCTTTAGCATCGGCTTGCGCCAGCTGCTCATCCGCCAGAAACTGCAAATACATGTAAAAGCGAACATCGCTTTCATGCTCATCCGCCCACTTGGCAACGGCCGGTTTGTGGTATTCACGGAACTCTTCAGGCCAGGCTGGCCAGCCCCAAGCATTTTGACCTTCGGCATACAAAGAAGCCTGCAGCGCATCATAGACCGCTTGCTGCTTCAGACTGTCACCGCCCTCGGCAATGAAGGCCGCAAACGCCTTGCCGCGATTGGTGTTTTTGCCAAGTTTGGCGCCAGCGAAAACCTTGCGCAGAATATCGATCTTGGCTTGCGTCACACCGGTGTAGTCGATGGATTCCAGATCCCGCAATGCTTGCAGACGTTGCTGGAATGGAGCGGACTCCACTTCGGCCTTGACCGCATCATTTTGCTGATATTCAGGAACATTCAACACATCGATATAAACAACGTTCAACCAACGACGCGATGACGGACTGTATGGGCTAGCACTTTCTGGATTGGCAGGGTACAACGCATGGATCGGGTTCAAACCGACAAAATGCGCACCCCATCGCCCCATATTTTCAACCAGAACACCGAGGTCAGTGAAATCACCGATCCCCCAGTTATTCTCGCTGCGCAGGCAGTACAACTGAACGCTGGGCCCCCACACCTTGCGACCATTAACAAACGGCTCCTGCTTGAAACAGGATTGGGGCGCGACGATCAACCGCTGTGAACCCAGGACTTGGCGTGCACTCTTTTTGATAACAAGTTCGTGGTAACCAAGGGGTAAGTCAGCACTAATAGCGACGTGATAAGCTTGATATTCAGCATCATCGATATGAACAACAGCCACCATTTCGCCATTGACTGGCACCAGAGAGCCTTTGAGGCTATTTCCCTCTTCCGTTTTGACTTCCCAGCTCAATTCGTTATTAACCAAGTCGATCGGTAAACGCAGTTCTAAACCGATAACCTCGCCACTACGAACGACCTGCACCGGATCCATGGGCTGAGTCCAATGAGCGCGATTCTCTTCGTCGAGTTGAAGCTGTAACGCCGCCTCATCATCGACTTTGTAGCCCATAGCACCCAGCATGGCAGCCTTGCTTTCCTGACTCACCAATGCCGGGTTTCCCCACGCATCCACATAATCATTGGCAATGCCTTTGGCACTCGCCAATTGTTCAATCAAAGTTGTCATATTGGTATTTTCCCGCTGTTACGCTTTTTTGATTGAGTCTCTATCCAGAACATCTTCTTTTCCAAAAAACAAGGTGGCATAAAGCAGACCGCCTGTTAGTCTGACTCGCGACTAATCCTAGCTTTACACGCGCCTCGGTGACGAATTTTCTCATATCAGCCCGCGTGCGAATGTGACCTCACAGACACTCATGAGCGGCTGTTTTGGTCGATTGGTCGCGAATCAAGCATCAGTGTGCAATTTACAACCACTTTGGACATTGGTGCAGTCCCCATAGCAATGTCATCAAATTTCAATCAAATGTAATATCCGAAAGCAAGTTTCAGTCTTTTTTATGATATTGCGCAATTAAAAAGGGGTTGATGGTTGACTCCCCCCCGTGATCTTGTAAATTTATTAGCGGATTTTTTCTGTTGAACAACAAACGTTGGGTACAACTATTATGACTATCAAAGTAGGTATTAACGGTTTCGGCCGTATCGGTCGCTTCGTATTTCGCGCTTCTTTCGAACGTGCTGACCTGGGCATCGAAGTGGTCGGTATCAACGATCTGATCGACGTTGAATACATGGCTTACATGCTGAAGTACGACTCAACTCACGGCCGCTTCAAGGGCACCGTTGAAGTTAAGGATGGCAACCTGGTTGTTAACGGTAAGACCGTTCGCGTTACCGCTGTACGTGATCCGGCTGAACTGAATTGGGGCGCTATCGGTGTTGACGTAGTTGCCGAAGGTACCGGTCTGTTCCTGGACGACGCTACTGCCCGTAAGCACATCACTGCTGGCGCCAAGAAGGTTGTCATGACTGGCCCGTCCAAGGACGCCACTCCGATGTTCGTAATGGGTGTTAACCACACCGAATACGCTGGTCAAGACATCGTTTCTAACGCTTCTTGCACCACCAACTGCCTGGCACCTATCGCCAAGGTTCTGAACGACACTTGGGGTATCGAGTCTGGTCTGATGACCACTGTTCACGCTACCACTGCTACCCAGAAGACCGTTGATGGTCCGTCCGCTAAGGACTGGCGTGGTGGCCGCGGCGCGGCTCAGAACATCATCCCGTCTTCTACCGGTGCAGCCAAAGCTGTTGGCGTTGTTATCCCTGAGCTGAAGGGCAAACTGACTGGTATGGCTTTCCGCGTTCCGACTCCGGACGTTTCTGTTGTTGACCTGACCGTCAACCTGAAGAAGCCAGCTACCTACGCTGAAATCTGCTCTGCCATGAAGGCTGCTTCTGAAGGCGCCATGAAGGGTGTTCTGGGCTACACCACTGATGAAGTTGTTTCTAACGACTTCGTAGGTGAAACCTGCACTTCTGTATTCGACGCCAAGGCTGGTATCCAGCTGACCGATACTTTCGTCAAGGTTGTATCCTGGTACGACAACGAAATCGGTTACTCAAACAAGGTTCTGGAGCTGATCGCTCACATCTCCAAGTAATTTGGAGCTGTAACCCTGTTAGATGAAAGGCGGCTGTGAAGCCGCCTTTTTCTTTGGAGGAGATCTGTTATGTCATCGCTGCTCAATCTTGAAACGGTACGCCAACTTACAGAAACCACGAGCTTGGCACGTAATAGTGCTGGAATCGAATTTTTGGTGGTAAATCGACCACAATCCGAAGCCATCATCAGTTTATTTGGAGCCCATCTACTCCACTTTGCCCCCCGAAATAGCACTCCTTGGTTCTGGCTAAGCTCCGAAGCTATCCTGGATGGAAGTCGCGGGATCCGGGGTGGCGTCCCTATTTGCTGGCCCTGGTTCGGTCCTTCGCCAGAACGTGTTGGATTGGGGAAGCCTCAACATGGTTTTGCGCGAACATCCCTCTGGCAACTTGATGGTATCAGTGACTCACCTGACAGCACCTTGTTGCACCTGTCACTGCAAGATTCGGAAGCAACGCGAGCGATTTGGCCTCATTCCTTTACGCTGGAATATGATCTGCTGATTGGTGATGACCTGACGCTCATGCTCACCAGCCGCAATGAAGGGGATACACCCTTGGTGTATAGCGGTGCCTTGCACAGCTACTTCACAATTGCAGCGCCTGAAAAGGTCCAGATCCATGGATTAGGCGCTAGCTATGTGGATAAGCTGGATAGCAGTCGAGAAAAAGAAGCCGGTATATTCAGCCTGGATAGGGCCATCGATCGCGTTTATACCCAACCCGGCCCATCCACAGAGCTGCAAACCGGGAGCCATCGGCTGGTACTGGATCATGGGAATGCGGACTCCATCGTGGTCTGGACGCCCTGGGTCGAAGGTTCGGCCGCGATGAATGATGTGAATAATGACGCCTGGACTCAGATGGTCTGCGTGGAAACCGCCATCACCGCGCCGAGTGGCATCGCAGTACCACCGGACGACGAGCACTCATTGTTTGTAAAAATTAGCTCGCGATAAGCATTGCAACTGCTGAGCTCAAACAGAGTGAAGGGCCGGAAGGCCCTTCATATTACTAAATATTATTCTGCACTTTATGCTGTAACTCAGCGGCAAATGCCAACATACGATCCAGTGGCACCAGAGCTTTCTGGCGTATGGCTTCATCCACTAAAATTTCATGTTCACCCGCAGACTCCTGCAATGCAGCATGAATGGCGACCAAGCCATTCATCGCCATCCACGGACAATGGGCACAACTGCGACAAGTGGCACCATCCCCTCCGGTCGGAGCCTCCAGCATCACCTTATCAGGACACGCTTGTTGCATCTTGTAGAAAATACCGCGGTCAGTCGCCACTATTAACGTCTGCTGTGGAAGTTGCTGGGCGGCTTTAATTAGCTGACTTGTCGAACCCACCGCATCCGCGATCGCAATCACAGCTTCCGGTGACTCGGGATGCACCAATACCGCAGCATCGGGGTGTTGCAGCTTGAGCTGCAATAGTGCCTTGGCCTTGAATTCATCATGCACGATACAGGCAGCTTGCCAACGCAGCATATCTGCGCCCGTTTTCTTGGCAATATAGGCCCCTAGATGACGATCAGGAGCCCAAATAATTTTTTTACCTTGGGCATCCAGATGCTCAATTAACTCAACCGCAATACTGGAGGTGACAATCCAGTCCGCTCGCGCCTTGACTGCAACCGATGTGTTGGCATAGACCACGACAGTATGGTCAGGATGAGCATCACAAAAAGCACTGAACTCATCGGCAGGACACCCGAGGTCTAACGAACACTCGGCCTTCAACGTTGGCATTAAGACCTGCTTCTCCGGACTGAGGATCTTGGCCGTTTCTCCCATGAAACGAACGCCGGCAACAATCAATGTCTGCGCCGAATGCTGTTTGCCAAAACGCGCCATTTCGAGCGAATCACCAACAAAACCGCCCGTCTCCGCGGCAAGAGCCTGGATCTCGGGATCCGTATAATAGTGAGCAATTAGAACCGCATTCCGCTGCTTTAACAGAGCGCGGATCTTGGTTTTATAGTCCTGCTGCTGCTCTGGCGATAAGGGGATAGGCTTGGGAGGAAACGGATAATCCAAAGCAACGACATCAACCATACTGTTCATCAAGTCACACCTAAAGCTCAGAAAGTTGATTGATTATACCGCCAAGTGCACTAGATCCCAATCTTTGCGGCCGCACCCACGATTACCGCTCCCCGCGCCCATTAATGACTATCCTATAACTGTGTCCTCTGCGAGATGCGCATCATGAATGAAATGTCGCTGCGAAATAAGTTACTCCTGTTTGTTACCGCTATTTTGTTATCCAGCAGTATCATTACCACCTATTTCCTCTGGTCAGCGCTAGAAAATGCGAATGCCGCCATAGTCACCAAGTCGAAAAGTGCTTTGGAAAATGAGGTCCGACATAGCTTGGCACGACAAACCGGCTTGTATGGTGAGCGGATTGCCACATTCATTAACCAAGCCTATCGCATCCCCGCAGTAATAAGCGGCACCATCGAACAGGCCTATAAAAAACCAAGCACGGCGCCATCGCGGGAACAATTGCAGGAGATTTTGCGTGGCATAATCGGCAAAGACACACAGATAAGCTCAATTTACGGCGCTGTTCCCTTTACGTGTTGTTGACTATTTTCACCCCACCCGATAACCAGGATTTTGCACTGTTGGGCTCTTGGT
>NZ_BAAGVN010000322.1:0-20800 GCF_054780855.1 Pseudaeromonas pectinilytica | reverse complement strand
TACTTCCTGGATCATGCCGCCCCGTTCCCCGGTAATGGACATGGGCTTATGCAACTGGAGCGAAATTAGGATCAGCTATTTAGGAAAGTAAATTTCATTAAGAATACTATTTATTAATTCGAAAGTTTCGTTCATCATTTCGTCGGTTTCGAATGTCGATGCTTTCGATTGAGACCTTAATGAACCTCTCGTGGGTTCACCCCTGCCGCTTCCCCTCTAAGGGTGCGAGCGGTGTGTAACTGCCTTGAAAAGCTCGAGGAATAGATGATGAAAACCACACTCTGTACTTTGGTACTGAGCCTTGGCGTTTGCGCCGCTCATGCCACCAATTTTTATGTTAGCCCCACCGGCAGTGATGCCAACAGCGGTAGTTCACGTAGCACTTCCTTGGCCACCATCAATCAAGCATTGGAGCTCGCTCAGCCGGGTGACAAGGTTGTCTTGCTGTCGGGCGTCTACCTGCAGGATGTTGTTACCGTGCGTAGCGGTACTGCGACTGCTCCCATCCAGATCGTCGGCGCCGTTAGCACCTCTTTTGCTGACAGCAGCGGCTATGTGGCACCGATCGTGATCAAGGGTTCCGGCGACAGTGACCGCGTCTTCCAGATCCAGCACAGCTACATCAAGGTGCAGGATATTACGTTGGACGGTTTGGTCGGTGATGGATCGACCATGGACTCCTATCGGGATAAGTTGCTGTTTGTACACAACGATAACGAACCCGCCGGGATCAAGGGTGTTGCCATCCGCCGGGTCAACTTCCGTAATGCTGGCGGCGAATGTCTGCGTTTCCGTTACTTCGTACAGTCGTCAGAAATTGCCTACTCCACCTTTGAAAACTGTGGCGTTCATGATTTCAATTTCAAGGCGGGTGGCAAGAATGGCGAAGCCATTTATATCGGCACCTCCTTTAAACAGTGGGCCGATGGCAAGAACCCGACTGCGGACCCGGATCAGTCCAACAATAACCGTATCCATCACAACACCTTCAATACCCGGGGTAACGAGTGTGTGGATATCAAAGAGGGATCGACCGGCAACAAGGTTTATTCCAACGTCTGTAGCGGTCAGCTCGATCGGGAGTCCGCCGGTTTTAATTCCGCCGGTAACGGTAACTTGTTCTATAGCAATGTGGTGTATGGCAATGCGGGTTCTGGATTCCGTTTTGGCAGTGATACCAATGGCTATGGTATTGCCAACCAGGCTTGGAGCAATGAAATCGTCGATAATCAGGGCGTAGGATTCAATATCCAGGATGGTCTGCAGAAGAAACTGTGTGGCAATACGATCTCCGGTAATGCGCGTGGCGCTTTATATGTAGTCAGTGGTGCGGGTAGCTATACCCCGACGGCTACCTGTCCGTAACCGGATCCCGAATCTGTACTTCAGATGGCGCCTGTATGGCGCCATTTTTTATGTTCTCAACCGCACGGGATTGTTACACAACCGTTTCATTCTGCCTCTGGGCTGAGGTAAGGTGAGGTGAATGCTGACGGTAATGCTCCGGGTCGCCCTGCGGGTCTGCTGTCGTCAGTGGAGCTGGCAACTGGCGAGAGGGAAATGACATGACACTCGAGGAATTGAAGGCGCTTCATCTATCCCGCCCCTGGCAAGAGGCGGTGGTGCTATTTGATCGGTTGAGTATGGAGTGGGTGGTTGATTTTCGCGGCCATGATGAGAGTTTGCACCCATTAACCGATGCCAAAGGCTGTCGGGTCAGCTTTACCGACGAGCAAGTTGCCGAAGCGGCGATCGCCTTGGTCGGCGAGTGCCCGATCCAGTTTGTTCAGCAACAACGATCGTACGAAGACTAACGTGGAGTCTGCACCAGCTCTTAGCGGGGAAGCAACAGTGAGCTGGGGGCGCTCATCAGGGTCAATCCCAACACGATGAGCAGTATGCCTCCGGTAAAGGCAATGCCGTGACCGATTTGCTGCATATGGTAGCGATCCCGTTCCGGGCGCTGCAACAGACGCCACGCCAGGTGCTGTGCCCGTTGGCTCAATATCGCCAGCAACGAGACAGTCAGCGCGGTTCCTACCGCCATGGCCAGCGTGGCCACCACTCCCAACCAGAAGTGTTCCATCACTCGCGCCAGCACCAGGATCAACAAGGCCCCGCTGCAGGGGCGTAATCCCATGGAGCACAGAATGCCTAATCGGCTGCGCCAGTCATTGGCCTGATTCAGTGATTCGTGGTCTGGCACATGGTTATGTCCGCAGCCGCAGGGAATTGCTTCCGTGAGCAGAGGCTGATGCCGGATTCCCACTGGATCCAAGAGCGCGGCTGGTTGTGCGGGATGAGTAGCCAGCGAGCGTAGTGGGGCTATGATCCCCTGGATCTGCAGCGGCGGGCTCTGGTGATGTCGGGTCTGGCGGTAGAGCCGCCAGCCCTGGCGGAGTGCACGCTGGGCCAAAAATAACCCCATCAGGGCAACCAGTAAAAAACTCCCTCGATCCAGCCATACGCTGAATCCTTGCGCCTGACGAGCCGTTATGCCCAATAGCCAACCGGCGATGCCGATCAGGGCAATGGCCACCAAGGCTTGTAGCAGGGCGGCACCGATGGAGAGCTGCATGGCTTGGCGCAAACGACTGGGTTGGGTCGCCAGATAGGTGGCAATGACCATTTTCCCATGTCCGGGCCCCGCCGCATGAAACACCCCATAGGCAAAACTGACGCCGATCAGACTGGCGATCATGGCCGGTTCCAGGGTGGTGGAGGCGCGCAGCAAACTTCCCAGCTCACGGTGAAACTGCATTTGCCAGCGGATCAGCTGATAGCTGATGGTGGCCCAGTGTTGGCTGAGTTGATAACCGGCCAGGAGGATAAGGGTCGCGGTGACCAGCAGCAGAATCAAACGCTGGATGCTCATGGTGAGGTTCCGGTGTCGGGGGTGGAGCATTGCACTATGACCTGTTCGGCAAAGGCGGTACCGAGACCATCATCGGCCTGCTCGGTCTTGTCCAGGGAAACGGCGTAGCTTTGCTGCTCGCTACTGGGGTTGGGTGGCAGCAGTTGGCGTTGGCAGTGGACTGCGCCGTCGCCTTGCAGCTGCACCGCCTCTGGCTGGCGGTGCAGCATCTCGACGTAGTAGGTCGAGTCATAGATGGCAAATTGCAGACGCTTTCCCGCTAGCGGTAATGGTTCTTGCAGCGGAAGTTGATAATCGAAGCGGATCTGGCCGTTCAGCAGCGTGGCGCGCGCCTGAGTTCCCTGGCCAAAGTGGACCTTTTGCCCCTCCAGAGTCATCCGGGTGAGGTAGTTCTCGGTGGCCAGATTGGCCAGCGTCTCCTGTCCGAACAGGGCGAGCTCCTGCTCGACGCTATGGCCCTTGGCTTTGGCATCATCCAGAATGGTGGCGCTGTAGAACTCATCGAACAACCAACTTAGCTGCAGCCTCGTCAGCCGTTGCTGCTGATCGATGTGCAGTTGCGTGACCATGTCGATCCAGCTATGCGGGTGCGCCGCCACTGAGTTGCAGCCAAATAGCAGCAAGGGTAACAGTCGCTTCCCAACGGTTGGTAACAGTCTGGTCCAGGACATCACGAGCGCACTCCGAATCTAAAGGGTCCATCGAATCATTCAATGGACCCCGTTACCTTATCAGGGTTCCAGAGCCTTGAGCAGGGTGTCGAGATTGTGGTTCATTAGCGCCAGATAGTCCGGTGCATCACCTTTCGGGCCGGAGAGGGCATCGGAATAGAGCTTGCCACCTATGGTCACCTGAGTTTCTCGGCTAATTTGCTCCATCAGCCGCGGATCGCTGATGTTTTCCACAAATAGCGCCGGTACTTGCTGCTGGCGGATCTGCCGGATCAGCTGCGCCACCTGAGCAGCCGAGGGCTCGGCTTCAGTGCTCAGCCCTTGCGGTGCCAGCAACGTCAGGTGATAGGCATGAGCCAGATAACCGAAGGCATCGTGAGAGGTGATAGCGATACGACGCGAGGTCGGCAAGGCAGCGAAGCGCGCGCTGAATTGCTCATGGATAGCCCGCAGACGCGCCTTGTAGGCGGTGGCGTTGGCGGTGTAGTCCGCCTGATGGGCCGGGTCAACCTTTATCAGCCCCTTGGCGATATTATCGATATAGATCAGCACATTGGCCGGATCATTCCAGGCATGCGGGTCTACCGCGCCGTGATGATGATCTTCATCATCATGTCCATGGGCCTCTTCCTGCTCTTCTTCCTTGGTCATGGCCAATGGTGTTACCCCTTGGCTGGCGATTACCACAGCGCCACTGAAGCCGGATGACTCATGCAGACGTTCCAGCCAGCCTTCGAAACCGAGGCCATTACTGACCAGGAGTTTGGACTGAGCCAGGGTACGCACCGCCTGCGGCGAGGGTTGGTAGACATGGGCATCGCCATCGGCCCCGACCAGGGTGCTGACGGTGACATGGGAGCCGCCGACCTGTTGGACTAGGTTGCCAAGGATACTGAAAGTGGCGGTAACCGGCACGGGTTCGGCGTAGGAAACGCCGTTCATCAACAGAGCGCTCAGTAGCCCGAAGCGGGAAAACAGATTCAGTCGTCTCATTGTGACTCCTCTCATGGATGCGTGTATTGGTGCCTGAAGAAACTCAGGCTTCCAGATGTTTCAGGCGGATATAACGCCAGATCAGGCCGTTGCGCGTTCCGCATAACAGCGAGGCGAAGTAAAACAACCCCAGACACAGGATGATGGTCGGGCTGGTCGGCCACCCCAGATGGTAGGAGAGCAGCAAACCGCTGAACGAGGCGGCAAAAGCACTGGCACAGGCGCCCGCCAGTAAACCACCGAGGCTGGCACTCCAGTAGCGCATCGCGGCGCCGGGCAGGATCATCAGCCCTACTGCCATCAGAGTCCCCAGCGCGTGAAAACCGGCGATCAGATTCAGCACTGCCAATAACAAGAAGGCCATATGCACCCAGCTACCGGCCCGACTGACGGTGCCCAGGTAGTCTGGATCCAGGCACTCCAGCACCAAAGGTCGGAATAACCAGGCCATGGTCAATAGGGTGATGGTGGTGATACTACCTAGCAACCATAGGGCGCTATCATTCAATGCCAGCGCCGAGCCGAATAGCACATGCAGCAGGTCGACACTGCTGCCATGGGTCGAAATCAACAACACCCCCAGAGCCATGGAGATCAGGTAAAACGCCGCCAGGCTGCTGTCTTCGCCACTCTGGGTCAGCCGGGAAACCGCACCGGAGAGCAGCACCACAATACCGCCAGCAATCAGACCACCAATGGTCATGGCTTCTACCGAGAGACCGGCGATCAGATAACCGATCGCCGCACCGGGCAGGATGGCGTGGGACATGGCATCACCGGTCAGGCTCATGCGCCGCAACATCAGAAAAACTCCGATCAGCGGGCCACTGAGGCAAAGCGCCAGACAACCCGCCAGTGCACGTTGCATGAACTGGAACTCACTGAATGGGCTGATAAGAAGGTCGTAGATCATACGCTGGGCTCCGTGGGGCGATGGCATTCGGCGGCAGCCGGATCAGGCGCGGTTCGTTGATGACGGGCGCGGTGCAGATTGGCCTCCGTCACTACCTCCGGGGTTGCGCCCCAGGCGATCACCTCACGGGCCAGCAGCAAGGTGGTCGGAAAATGGCGGCTGACCTGATTCATATCGTGCAGCACGGCGAGAATGGTTTTGCCCTCCGATTGCCAGTCACGCAGCAAGCTCAGCAGATCTTCGGTGGTTTGCGAATCGATGGCGCTGAAGGGTTCGTCGAGCAACATCAGCTCGGCATCTTGCAACCAGAGGCGTGCAAACAGCGCGCGTTGCAATTGGCCGCCGGAGAGGGCGTCGAGATTCTCGTCTGCCATGCCGTCGAGTCCGACTCGCTCCAGTGCGCCATCAACTTTCAACCGATGCTGGCGAGCTAGGCGACCAAACAGACCACAGTGGCGCCATAAGCCCATGGCCACTACTTCACGCACACTGATGGGAAACTGGCGATCGATGCGGCTCAGTTGTGGCAAGTAGCCAATCTGCTGCCGGCTGACCGCCAGCTGGACCTGGCCATCGAGGGGCGGCAGTTGGCCGAGGATGCCCTTGAGCAGGGTGGATTTACCACCACCATTCGGGCCAATGACCGCCAGCAGGCTCCCTGTCGGGACTTGGCCATTGAGGTGATGCACCACCGGATGGCGGCCATAGCCTAGCGTCAGGTTATCGAATCGCAGCATGGATTACCTCATGGCCCAAAGCAGAGAGCCCCAGACCAAGGCAATCAGCAGGCTGACGATCAGGGTCCGGGTGACGATGCCGGTGAGTAAGAGTGAAGGCTTGGTCATGTTCAGAGCTGACTCTCAAGGTGAAATCAGGGTGGACGTTATAACATAACAATAATATCAAGCAATCCCTGTTCGAAAAGAAATACGGTATGCTGGGGACCGTTGATTCCCGCGTCGAGATACTTATGGTCCATAGCCACCGTTGCTGCCAGGGTGAGGTAGCTGTCAAGATGACTCCCAACCGGCAGTTGGTGTTGCAGTTGTTGCAGGCCAGTGGCAAGCCATTGAGTGCCTACGAGGTTCTAGACCGATTGCGGGAACAGGGTACCCAATGGCAACCGCCGACTGTTTATCGAGCGCTGGATTATCTGGTCGAACAGGGGCTGGCGCACTATCTGCAGTCGATCCAGAAATACGTGGTCTGTCCTCAGCAGGGATGTGAGCAGTTCAGTCAATTACTGATCTGTGTGCAGTGTGGGCAGGTACAAGAAGCACCCATGGCGCCGGCATTGCTGACGTTACTGAAAGCGCAGATGGCCGAGCAGCATTTCACCCTGGCTCCGCAGTTTCTGGAGTTAAAAGGCGTGTGTTTGCATTGTCAAAGCACCGCTGAGCTGCCACAGGTATAACAAAAAAGGCCCATAAAGGGCCTTTTTTGTGAACCACAAGGGGCTCGTTTTTATCCACGCGCACCGAGTGCTTGATTGCCGCCTATCAGGCTGGAGATCAGGCGATGATTTCGGCTGCTGGCACTCTCCTGTTCGACTGCCGGAGCTTCCAGAGTCAGACCCAAATCATCATCATCGGCAGTGACGGCTGCGGCAGGGGTCGGTTCCAGTGCCTGAATTTCGTTCTGGGCGCTTTGTACGGCGGCCAGGCGTTGCAGTGCCTCAACGCGGTTGATCTTCATGCCCTGCTCTTTGCAGGTGATGATCAACGGATCAAAGCTGGTGTCGCTGGACAGTATGGTGAACTGGCTGTCTGGATTGCGCTCCAGCAGGCGACCGAGCTGCATGGCAAAATGCAGATCGAATACCGGTTTGCTGGTGTTGGTAATCGCCATCAGCTCAATCTGTACCTTATGTTGCGCCTGAGCTAACAACAACTGGCTGACGATTTCGATCGGCAGATTGTTTTGCCCCTTTCCGACCACCAACATCACTTGTTGGAAGCGGTCCATGACACTCAGTGGCAGCTCTTGGGAATTGTCATTGTTAATAATCAGAATACGGTTGGCCATTCTTACTCTCCGTGTCGAACTACCGCCGAGGGGCGGTCTGAGTTTTTATTCGTTTGGGTACTAATTGTGCGCGGAGCGCAGTCGCTTGACTGTGATTTCAATCACGCCCCGTTTGCTCGCTTGGTATTTCTGGAAGCCGTTCCGCCGTTGGCAGCGTTAATTCCAGAGGAAACGCCTGACGCAATGCAACCTGGGTCAAAAAGATCCGGATGGCATCTGCCGTGCTCATCCCCAGTTTTTCCAGAACCGCCTCGGCGCGCTCCTTGAGTTCAGGCTCAACGCGGGCGCGAACCATGTCACTCTTGATGGTGGTCATGCAAACTCCTTGGTCACAGGGTGACGAGAACGGGGTGCGCAGCGTGCTACATCCGTGCTTCAGCAACAAGCGGATTGTTGGAAAAACCATCACCCGGTCACTCTTTTTTTACGTCTCAAATGTAACCAAGCAATGACCATGCCATTCATGGGGTTGGCGCAAGCCTGCATTGCCCGCATAATCATCCGGCGTGAATTTTTGTGGAGCGGATCATGAAATATGTAGGGGCTCATGTGAGCGCATCTGGTGGCGTCGAACTGGCTATTGGTCGCGCCAAGGCGCTGGGTGCCAATGCGTTGGCGCTCTTTACCAAAAATCAGCGGCAGTGGAGCGCGCCACCTTTGACCGAGCCGACGATCCGAGCATTCAAACAAGCTTGTGCCGAGGCTGGTTTCTTGCCGGAACAGATCCTGCCCCACGACAGCTATCTGATTAATCTGGGTCACCCGGAACCGGAAGCGCTGGCCAAATCCCGAGAGGCCTTTCTCGATGAATTACAGCGTTGCGAGCAGTTGGGTCTGTGTTATCTCAATTTTCATCCGGGTAGCCATCTGAAACAAATTCCCGAGCTGGTCAGTCTGAAACTGGTGAGTGAATCGATCAATTGGGCGCTGGAACAGACCCAAGGCGTCACTGCAGTGATCGAAAACACCGCCGGTCAGGGCAGCAATCTGGGTTGGTCGTTCGAGCAGTTGGCCACCATCATCGATGGCGTGGAAGACAAGAGCCGGATTGGGGTCTGTATCGATACCTGTCATGCCTTTGCTGCGGGCTACGATCTGCGGACAACCGCCGATTGTGAACGAACCTTCGATGAATTTTCCCGCTTGGTCGGTTTCGAGTATCTCAAAGGCATGCATATCAATGGCGCCAAGAGCACCTTTGGTAGCCGGGTGGATCGCCACCATAGTTTGCAGCAGGGAAATCTGGGGACTGAGGTGTTTCACTTCATCATGAATGACCCACGCTTTGATCGTATCCCCTTGATTCTTGAAACGGTTGAGCCGGAGATCTGGGCGGACGAGATCGCCTGGCTGCGCAGCCTGCAGGGGCAGGCTGGAGCCGTGGGAAAATAAATACAAGCCTGCCATAGGGTTAAGGTTGCACCGCTTGCCTCGCCTGCTCTACTATCGAGCGGCTATATTTATATAGCGTACTGATGCGGCGCTGCCGGAAAGGGAAGGTACTATCACCTATGTCACGCTGGACACTGCTATTTGCCTTGGCGTTAGCCTGTTGGCTGCCTATGCAGTCGGCATTTGCCTGGTTGCCTGTGCAGCAACCGGTTCGGGTTGACGCGTCCACCTCCGACTCCAGCCGCTCCTCTTCCGTTGCTGTCTCGCCAGCCGCCGGGATGGCGAATTGTCATGGCATGATGGCCATGACGGATCCCTCCATGCACCCAGATGCCACTCTGTCAGGTTCCGATGCTGCATCGGCCGATGGCTGCCCGATGCAGGTGACCTGGTTGAGCATGGATCATGGCGACAAGCATTGCAGCGCCTGTGTCCAGGTGCCTGCCGATTTGCCCCGCTTGGGTTTAGTGATTGATGTGGGTCCTCGTCAGCCGGATCTCGCTTCCGAGCTCAGGGCCGTTGATTATTGCGATTTTATCCCCGGGATCCCGGTTCCACCCCCCTGTCATTCCATGGCCTGACGGCTAGGCCTTTCTTGGCCTCTTTCTCGTATTGATATTTCGTTTCGCCCACCTTCGGTTTGTTCCGCAGGGATTGGTGACGTTTGAGAAATCGTGAGGATTTTTGGAATGACTATTTCTGCTTTTTGCGTTCGTACTCTGCGCAGTGCGGTTACCTTGGTTTTGCTCATGGTCAGCATGCTGTTCGCTCCTGCCTTCGCTGCCACACCCCATGCTCATGGTGATATGGCCGCCACATCTGAGGTGGCTTCCACTCCCGCTGCTGCTTCCCTCTACAACCTCAAAGGTGAAGTGGTGCAACTGCTGGATGGCCGCGTGGTGTTAAACCATCAGGCGGTGGCAGCCTTGAACTGGCCTGCCATGACCATGCCGTTTCAGCTGGCCACACCCGAACTGGTGCAAGGCTTGACGCCGGGGCTCCAGATTGAGGCGCAATTTGCGCTGGTCGAGAATGACTCACCGCGCATTCTTCAGTGGCAGGTCGCCAAGTAGTGCTTGTCTCGCTGTCGCTGCGTCATGGCGACAGCGTTTCCTCTGGCATGGCGATAAGGAATGACCATGAGCAAAGAACACAATATAACCATGTGGCGGCTGCTGGGCCTGTTGCTGCTTGGTGCGCTGTTGGGCAGCGTCGGGATGTGGGGCTGGCAATCATTATGGGCTCCTGCCGCGACCGTGATCCCTGGCGCAGGAAAACCCGACGAACGACAGATCCTCTACTATCGCAACCCGATGGGACTGGCCGATACCTCGGCGACGCCGAAGAAAGATGAGATGGGGATGCCGTATATCCCGGTCTATGCCGATGAGGTTGCGACCACGGGTTCTGCGTCGGTGGCCTCCGATCATGAACGACGGGTGCTCTATTACCGGAATCCGATGGGACTGGCGGATACCTCGCCGGTGCCGAAGAAAGACGAGATGGGCATGCCTTATATCCCGGTCTATGCCGAGGAAGAGACTGCCGTATCGCCCTCGACAGTGACGGTGAGCCCGGATCGCATCCAGTCTTTGGGGGTCACGACGGAGCTGGTGCGCCGTGGTGCATTGCAACGCACGCTACGGGCGGTTGGGCAATTGGCGGTGGATGAGCGCCGCAAGCGGACGATTGCCCCTAAATTTGGTGGCTGGATCGAGAGGTTGCCAGTGAACACTACCGGCCAGATGGTTGCTGCCGGTGAGACCTTGCTCGAGGTGTATAGTCCGGAGCTGATTGCGGCACAGCAGGAGTATTTGCTGGCACGGGAGTCCCAGACCCGCTTGCAGCTCGAGCCTGCGCTGGCGGGCGGCAAACGGATGAGCCTCAGTGATGGGGCTCTGCAACGGCTGCGCTTCTGGGATATCCCCGAGGCGGATGTGCAACGGCTGGCCCGGCATGGCGAGGTGCGGCGCACCCTGTCGCTGACGGCACCCGCTAGTGGAGTCGTGCTTACCAATAATGCGGTGCATGGCATGCGCTTCGAGGCGGGTCAGGCACTGTTCGAGTTGGCGGATTTGAGCCATTTGTGGCTGTTGGCCGATCTGTTTGAGCAGGATTTGCGTCTGGTTCAGGTGGGGCAAGCGGTGACCATTCGGGTGGCTGCCTATCCCGGCGAGACATTCAAGGGGCGGGTCGCCTTCATCTATCCCACTCTGAACGCGCAAACCCGAACGGTTCCGGTGCGGATTGAATTGAACAATCAGGCGGGGCGCCTGAAGCCAGCCATGTATGGCGAGGTGCAGTTGCAGGCCATGGTCGCGTCTGCCGATGCGCTGAGTGTACCGGAATCGGCACTGATCGATAGCGGAACGCGGCAGGTGGTGCTGGTCAGCCAGGGGAAGGGACGTTTTGTACCGCGCGAGGTCGAGGTTGGCGGCCATGGCGAGTCGGTTTCTAGCGAGTCGAATGAAAGCGCGGGCGAGCGCCGAGTGGTGGTATTACGCGGACTGCAGGCGGGTGAGTCTGTGGTGACCCGGGCGAACTTCCTGCTGGATAGCGAGAGTAATCTGAAGGCCGCATTTGCCGGACTGGTGCCAGCCGCGGTTTCGGCGGCTCAAACCACGGTCCCAGGCTCTCATTCTGGCGGAGGGCACTAAGTATGTTGGCACGAGTGATCCGCTGGTCCCTGTATAACCCCTTGCTGATCGTGTTGTTGACGCTGCTGGTGGTGATTGCGGGCGTGATGGCTTTGCTGCGCACCCCGTTGGACGCCATTCCCGATCTCTCGGATGTTCAGGTGATTGTCTATACCGAATATCCGGGGCAGGCACCTCAAGTCGTTGAAGATCAGGTGACCTATCCCCTGACCTCGGCTCTGCTTTCGGTTCCCAAGGCCAAGGTGGTGCGGGGTTTTTCCTTCTTCGGCGCCTCCTTTGTCTATGTGATTTTTGAGGATCATACCGATCTGTACTGGGCCCGCTCCCGGGTGCTGGAATATTTGAGCGGCTTAGCCGGCAAGCTGCCAACGGGGGTGAGTCCAACCCTGGGACCGGATGCTACCGGTGTCGGCTGGGTGTATCAGTATGCGCTGGTGGCCAAGAATCAGGGGGCGGGCGTTGGTGAGTCCCTCGAGTCGTTGCGCTCGTTGCAGGATTGGACTCTGCGTTATCCCCTGGCGGCGACACCGGGTGTTGCCGAGGTCGCTAGCGTCGGCGGCTTCGTCAAGCAGTACCAGGTGGTGCTGGATCCGCGCAAATTGCAGGCTTATGGACTGTCACCGCTCGAGGTGATGGCCATGATCCGCGACAGCAATCAGGACGTGGGGGGCCGGGTCATCGAGCTGGCCGAAACCGAGTTCATGGTGCGCAGCAAGGGCTATCTGCGTGGGACCGAGGATTTGCGCGAGCTGGTGATCCGCGAGGTAAACGGCACGCCGATCCGACTGGCCGATGTGGCTCGGGTCGAGTTGACGCCCGATGAGCGACGCGGTCTGACGGAGTTGAATGGTGACGGAGAGGTGGTATCCGGCATCGTCGTGGCTCGCAGCGGCGAAAATGCTCTCGGTGTCATCGAGCGGGCTAAACAAAAGATGGAGTCGCTCAAACAGAGTCTGCCGGCTGGCGTCGAGGTGCTGACTACCTATGACCGCTCCGAGTTGATCCATCGGGCGATTGCGACCCTGCAGAAGACCTTACTCGAAGAAAGCGGCATTGTGGCGCTGGTGTGCGTGTTGTTTTTGCTGCATGTCCGTAGCGCGCTGGTGGCGATCCTGGTACTACCCGTGGGCGTGTTGACGGCTTTTATTGCCATGCGCTGGTTGGGGATCAACGCCAATATCATGAGCCTAGGCGGCATTGCCATCGCCATTGGTGCCATGATCGATGCCGGTATCGTCATGGTGGAAAATGCACATAAACATCTGGAGCGTGCGCCTCCAGGGACCCCGCGTCGCGAGGTGATTCTGGCGGCGTGTCAGGAGGTGGGACCTGCGCTGTTCTTCTCCTTGTTGATCATCACACTCTCGTTCTTGCCGGTCTTTACCCTGGAGGATCAGGAGGGGCGGCTATTCAGCCCCTTGGCCTTTACCAAGACCTTTGCCATGGCCTCGGCGGCGCTGTTGTCGGTGACTCTGGTGCCGGTGCTGATGTGGCTATTTATCCGCGGCAAGGTGGTAGCTGAGCAAGCTAACCCCTTGAATCGCTGGCTGATTGCCCTCTACAAGCCCTGCATCCATCTGGTATTGCGCGCCAAGACGGTCACGCTAGTACTGGCACTCCTGATCCTGGCGGCGACCCTCTACCCGCTCAAACATATCGGCAGTGAGTTCATGCCCAGCCTGCACGAAGGCTCTTTGCTGTTTATGCCAGCGGCGTTACCGGGGATGTCGATCACCAAGGCGGCCGAGGTGATTCAAGTGCAGGATCGTATCATCAAGTCGTTTCCCGAAGTGGCATCCGTGCTGGGCAAGGCGGGCCGAGCCAACACGGCGACCGATCCGGCGCCGCTGGAGATGTTTGAAACCCTAATCAACCTGAAACCCGAGAGTGAATGGCGAGCAGGGATGACGTTGGAGACGTTGATCGATGAACTGGATCAGGCGGTCAAGATGCCGGGGATAGCCAACTCCTGGACCATGCCGATCCGGGCACGGATCGACATGCTGGCGACCGGTATTCGAACACCCGTCGGTATCAAGGTGTTCGGCCCGGATCTGGTGGGCATCGAGGCTCTGGCGCGCCAGGTCGAGGCGGTGGTCAAGACTCTACCTGGAACGCGTAGTGCCTATGCCGAGCGCATCACGGGAGGCTCTTATCTGACCTTGACCCCGGATCGACAGGCCCTGGCCCGCTATGGTGTGACCATGGCGACTGTGCAGCAGGTGATCGCCACCGCATTGGGCGGCGAGCGCGTCACTACCACGGTGGAGGGACGGGAACGTTATGCGGTGGTGATGCGTTATCCCAGGGAGCTGCGGGATACCCCTCATGCGATTGTCCGCGAGGTGTTGGTGCCAACGGCTAGCAATGGTTTGATTCCGTTAGGTAGTCTGGTCTCTTTGCGTCTGGAGCAGGGGCCGCCGAGCATCCGCACCGAGAATGCGCAGCTGAGTGCCTATCTGTATGTGGATGCGACCGATCCAGATATCGGCGGTTGGGTGAGCCATGCCCAGCAGCAGGTAGCGCAGGCGCTGGAGGCCGGTCAGATTGTCATGCCGCCTGGCTATCATCTGGTATGGAGTGGGCAGTTCGAATCCATGGAGCGGGCCAAGGCGCGGCTGATGTGGGTGGTCCCCTGTACCCTGTTGTTGATCTTGCTGCTGCTCTATCTCAACTTCCGGAATTTGACCGACAGTCTGATCGTCCTGTTGTCGGTGCCATTTGCCTTGGTGGGCGGTGTCTGGCTGCTATGGTGGCTCGGTTATGCCTGGTCGGTGGCGGTAGCGGTCGGGTTTATCGCGTTGGCCGGGGTGGCTGCCGAGACCGGGGTGGTGATGCTGGTCTATCTGGAACAGGCTTGGGCTCAGATCCAGCAACAGCGGCAGCAGGAACAGAGATCCGCGACGCTGAGCGATCTTTATGGCGCCATACTGCACGGTGCTGCGGAGCGGGTGCGTCCCAAGATGATGACGGTGGTGACCATCATTGCCGGTCTGTTGCCCATCATGTGGGGAACCGGGACCGGCTCGGAAGTGATGCGCCGGATTGCCGCTCCCATGGTCGGAGGCATGCTGTCGTCAACCCTGCTCACCTTGCTGGTGATTCCGGTGATTTATGCGCTGGTGAAACAATGGCAACATCGATTGTCATCCGCGGATATCGAGCGATAACAGATTAAAAAAACCGGCTTGCGCCGGTTTTTTTATAGTCTGACTCAGATCCGCGGTGTTTTGGCGCGCAGCATCATGAGGATGCCCAGCAGAATAAAGGGCACACTCAACCACTGTCCGACACTGATGCTATAGCCCACCTCGTAGGCGGCCTGTGGTGTTTTGAAGAACTCCAGCAGGAAACGGGAACCAAAGATCAGCGTCATAAACAGACCGAAAGCCAACCCCTCGCGTTGCATTTTGTTCAGCCGGTAGAGCACTAGCAGCAGAATAAAGGTCAGCAGATAGCAGCCTGCCTCATACAATTGCACCGGGTGACGGGGCAGCATGTCGACTTTTTCGAACACCACGCCCCAGCTACCGTCTGTGGGGAGGCCGACGATTTCCGAGTTCATGAAGTTACCCAGACGAATGAAGCAAGCGGTCAGTGCCGTCGGGATAGCCAGCCGATCCAGCAGCCAGAGGAGCCGGACATCGGAATGCTGACGGACAAATATCAGGATGGCTAGCAACACCCCCAGAGTGCCGCCGTGGCTGGCGAGCCCACCCTTCCAGATTTTCAAAATTTCCCATGGATTATTGAAGTAATACGCTGGCTCGTAGAACACCACATGAGCCAGGCGAGCACCCAGCACGGTACCAATGAAGATAAAGGTCAGCAGTTTGTCCAACTGCTCGGTAGGGTGGCCCTCGCGGCGATAAATCCACTGCATGATCTGGTAGCCCAGTAAAAAGCCGCCGGCGAACAACACGCCATACCAATGAATGGCCAAGGGGCCGAGTTGTAGCAATATCGGATCTGCATTCCAGTGAATCATCCTGCCTCCGCAGCGGATCAACAATGAGGTGAGTGTGAGCTGTGGGACAAAGGGTATCACGTCCTTTTCCCGGGTGTGAGTTCTGTTCTTCTTGGTGTTCTTGGCTCGCGGCGTGGTGGTTGATTGCTGTGCCAACTATGCTTGAGGCGTGAGGATGTGGGAGATACGTGATGAGCATCTACCGGGGAAAAGAGCGGCGTTATGCGCGGCGTCGGGAGCAGGATGATCGGCGAGCCGATATCCGCTGGGAGCTGGATAAAGAGGATCGTCGCCATGGTGTTGGCCGTCGGCAGAGTGATGTATCCCCCCGCTTCTGGATTGAGCCGGATCGAAACGGCTGAAGACGTTCACTGGACCATGGCTCGGCTCGAGAGCCCGCTCCCATTCCGAGAGCTGACATTTGCTGACATCCGCTGAAATTGGCTGAAACTGTTATTGATCAATCTATTGCGAGCATTCCCGCCTAGTCTGGACCGAGGACAGGCATTCAGGAACGGGATACATGCGCAGAGTGATGTGGCTGCTGTTGTTTTGTAATGAGCTGCTGGCGAACGGACCATCTGCCTCGCAGGACCGTATTACGCTTTGCTACGATCATTGGCCTCCAGCGACGATTCATGCCTCGGTACGAGAGCCGCGGCATGGTTTCATGGTGGATATGGCCCGGGATATTTTTTTACAGGCCAATTATGCCGTTACCTTGCGTGAGGTACCGTATGCCCGTGGTTTGCACGATGTGGTTGCCGGTGGCTGTGATGTCATGCTGTTGATGCCCAAGTTACCTGGTCGTGGGGTTCGCTATCCTCGCCTGCCAGCCATGCACTCGAGAAACGGTTTCTTTGTCCCGGCCCACAGCCAGTGGCAATATCGTGGTTTAGCTTCGTTAGCCCGCCTGCGAATTGGCAATATTATTGGCTATGACTACAGCAGCATCAGCCCCGCTTTCGCCGCCTTTATCGCCCAACCTGCCGCTGGCGCATCGATTATTACCAAGAGTGGCGCTCAAGCGTTGCCTCAGCTGTTGAGTCTGCTGGCGCTCGGGCGTCTGGATCTCATGGTGGAGGACGAACAGGTAGCCCGGTATCTGTTACGACGTCAGGGGTTGGCGAATCAGGTCAAACAAGTTGGTGCTTTTTCTACCACCTTGGCCCTGTACCCCGGCTTTTCCAATCGTTATCCAGGTGTCGACAAATTAGTTGCGCTCTGGGATTTGGCGATGCAGCCTTCCCAAATTTCGGGTCGTTTAATGCAGCGGATGGCTGATTACTAGTTAAGACGGCTCTATTGAGATACCGGCAATTGTTGCAAGAGAGGTGCGAGCCGAGGCTATTCGTGGTGAAATAACCGCCTTGATGTTTACCTTGTTCTCATTGATCAGGAATTGATGCACACATGAATCGCACAGTAAATTGGCGGCCATTGCTGGGGCTGCTCGCCATGCCGAATCTGGCGACCGCTATTCCATTGAAAGACTTCATGGATACCGGCTTTATCGGTGGTGGCGTGATGCTGTTTGTTATTGGTCTGATCATGATTTTCATCCCTCGCCTGTTCAAGTGGGGTGTCATGACGATGTTGTTGGCGGATATCCTGTTCTTGGTGCGAATATTCTTTCGCAAGGAGGTCACGGATTATTTGGCAACACAGAGTAACTATGCCGCGATCATCGAAGACATGAGCCGTGATGCGGCTCGTTTTATCACGGTACTGAGCGTGATTTCGGTCGTGATCGCTCTGTTGGCTTGTCGCGGTTTTGTGTTGGCATTTTTCATCGCCTCGCCTGTGAGCAATAAGAACGGGAAGCGGCGTCGCTCTGTGCCTCAGCGAGAGAATACTTCGTCGCCGACGGTTCGCGATGGCAAGCGTCCGCGGATTGATCGGGATCAAGAACCTGGTTTTGGTCCTCAGTCCAGACATTCATCACCGACCCTGTCATCCCGTCAATATGAGTAGCGCCGAGCCCGGCGTGAGGGCTCAGGGTTTCGTAAGGGTCCTCGTCGGGTATTTTCTGGCCCTCACAATCTAATATTTCGTTTTAACATCACAAGATAACCTTCTGCCCCGTGGCAGGCGTTATTGGTGGAGATAGCCAAGAGCAAACATGGACGCACACAATAAACAGAAATTACCGGCAATCACGCTTGCGGCGATTGGTGTCGTGTATGGCGATATTGGCACTAGCCCTCTGTATACCTTTAAAGAGTGTTTTTCCCCGCATATTGGTTTGGCTCCCACTCAGGGTGTGGTTTTTGGCTTTCTTTCATTAATCTTCTGGTCATTAATTCTGGTTGTTTCCGTCAAGTATTTGGCCTTCGTGCTACGGGCGGATAACCGAGGCGAGGGGGGCATTTTAACGCTGATGTCGTTGGCGGGTCGCAATACTCCACCTGCCATGACGACGTTACTACTGGTCTTGGGATTGATCGGTGGCGGATTTTTTTACGGTGAAGTGGTCATCACTCCTGCCATGTCGGTGTTATCGGCTCTCGAGGGGCTGCAAGTCGTAACCCCGCTATTCACGCCTTATATATTACCCGTCGCTATCGTGGTGCTGACCCTCTTATTCATGATTCAGAAGCATGGCACCGCCCAGGTTGGCCGATTATTTGGCCCTATCATGTTGCTTTGGTTTTGTTCTCTGGGGGTCTTAGGGTTGATCTCAATCATCAAGCACCCCGAGATTTTGGCCGCCATGCATCCCAAGTGGGCGATCCAGTTTTTCGCTGCCTATAAGTGGATTGGCTTCGTGGCCCTTGGTTCTGTGGTCTTGGCGATTACTGGTGTCGAGGCTCTGTACGCCGACATGGGCCATTTTGGTAAGAAACCCATTCGCCTGGCTTGGGTGGTTGTGGTATTACCCGCTTTATTACTCAATTACTTTGGGCAAGGCGCCTTGATATTGAGTGATCCGACAGCGACAAAAAACCCGTTTTTCCTGTTGGCGCCTGATTGGGCGCTGGTACCTATGGTCATACTGGCAACTTTGGCAACTGTGATTGCTTCGCAGGCGGTTATTTCCGGCGTATTTTCGCTGACCCGGCAGGCGGTTAGGCTTGGTTATCTACCGGGTATGACGATTAAGCACACCTCCGAAAGTGAAGCGGGCCAGATTTATCTGCCTTTCATCAACTGGATGTTATTCATCGCGGTGATTGTGGTGGTGGTTGCATTCCGGGAATCCAGTAATCTGGCGGCTGCGTATGGCATCGCCGTAACTGGGACTATGGTGATTACCACGGTTCTGGCTTGTACTGTGGCTCGTTATAACTGGGACTGGCCGAGCCTGCTGGTCAGAACGTTACTCATTGCCATGTTGATCATTGATGTACCATTTTTTGCTGCCAATGCATTGAAATTATTGGCTGGTGGCTGGTTACCGCTGGCTCTGGGTTGTGTGATGTTTACCGTGATGGCGACGTGGAAGTGGGAGCGTTTTCTACTATTTCGACAGTTGTCGCGCATGAGCATGCCCTTGGAGGCGTTCATCCACTCGTTAAACAAGGATCAGCCGGCAAGGGTTCCAGGCACGGCTATTTATATGGCGCGAACCCAGCAAGGGGTACCCCATGCGTTATTGCATAACTTGAAACATAACAAGGTATTGCACGAACGGGTGGTGATCATGACATTCCGAACTCAGGACGTGCCTTTTGTAGAACCAGATCAGCATGTTCAGATTGAACGCTTGTCGGAGACATTTTGGCGCATTTCTGCAACCTATGGCTTTCATGAAACGCCAGATGTTGATGAGGTATTCCGGCGCTGTGCCCAGAAAGGGATGATATTCAATTTGATGGGCACATCGTTCTTTCTGTCTCGCGAAACGCTGATCCCGACTCGTCGGTCATTGTTTGCGATGTGGCGGGTGAAGCTGTTTATCTTGTTAAGCAAGAACTCACTGCGTGCCAATGACTTCTTTCATATCCCGGCGAATAGAGTGGTGGAACTGGGTGTGCAGGTGGAGTGCTGACAGTAGGCAGAGCTGGATGAGGAGGGAGTATGCCTCCCTCATTCATCTGGATCAGGCTTTGATATTTTTAATGATATTCAAGCGTTGAAGGTCTGGGCGCAATTGTCCTGCTGCAACATTCCGTGCAATAGCCTGATAGCGATTTTTACAGCCTGTCTTGCGGATGGCGCTATTGAGGTGGAAGTTAACGGTCCGCTCGGTAATTCCCAGAATTTTTGCCGCCTCCCAAGAAGTCTTTCCCTCGCTGACCCAGAACAGACATTGACGTTCGCGTTCGGAAAGATTCGGACCGGGTGGGCTCATTAAATCGCAGGCGCGTTGGAATATATACGGATAGAGCATGCCAAGTTGTGGCAGCGTGGATAGTACATCACCGGTTGCGTGCTCACGGCTCAAATGTAACATGCCATGATGACCTTGCCCGCTATGTATCGGTAAGGTAACGCCTTCGCGCATTCCATGTTCTGCGCGCTGGTCCATGATGGCCATGCCTTTTTCCGTCACCATGGTATCGGTAATGGATAACTCGTGCCAGATAATGGGCTGATTTTGGCGCAGAGCCATAAGTAGTAGTGGATCATGGGCAGCGAGCTGATTCTGCCAATACTGTTCAAGCCAATTTTCCGGACTGTGGCTGAAAATCGAGACATGAGATTGCAATAACCCTGACGGCAAAAACAGATTGAATTGGTAGTAATCAAAGCCAGATTTTTTTGCCAACTCGAATAGAGTTTGGTTCAGACATTCTGCACTGGGACATTCCCGAACAAATCGAATTTGGGTCGCGAGTGGGGCATTTTGAAACATTGTACAAATTCCTTCCATAAATGGTTTCGGTTCACCAGTCCCTGGAGATTTACCTCACTCCCGAATGGCCTCAGCGCTTGCGCCTAAATGAACGTAGGTAATATACAATCAAATGGCAAGTACTCCTGCTATAAAGCGCATGTATTCCTGCAAATAAGGGCCACAAACTTTGATTTGGCTCCCAATGAGGTTTTTCCTATGAGCTTCCAGGCCTTCAACTGTAGGTAAGTTTGGATATTTGGGGGCTTTATGTGCAGGTTTTAGCAGGTGTGATGTAATTTTGTCCGGTTGACCTGGTTTTTAAAGAAAATCCTTGTCAGGCGAAACGAGCTCCCTATAATGCGCCCTCATCGACGGACGAGATGTCCGGGAGCGTTGAAAGCAAAGCAAAAAATGCTTGACTGACAACGCGGGTTGCGTAGACTACGCATCCCACGACAGCTGAGGCTGTCACGCTCTTTAACAATCAAATCAAGCAATCTGTGTGGGCACTCACAGGAATTGGATGT
>NZ_BAAGVN010000321.1:0-20481 GCF_054780855.1 Pseudaeromonas pectinilytica | reverse complement strand
GGAACTGGTCAGGATCGGCTGTCGAACGGCTCCAATGCCACAACGCCTGTTGAAGCTGGCTGAGTCTCGATGGTAATCAGGATGTCATTTTCACTATATTCAATTTGGCCAAGAACCCAAGGGTAGACTTTAAAATGCTCAAACATTCCATATTCTTTTTGTGATTGTTCTATAACTGGCTGAACAGGCAAAGAAGGAAAATGAGGAATGATAGAGGTAAGTTCCTGTGGAATGCTTTTAGGGCTAGATATGTCAGCAACAACGAATTTCGCTAAGGATGCCAATGTCATAATAGTCTCGGTTACATCTCTACTACTTGGCCCTTCGAAATCAAAGATCACAGGAAGGTAGCCTCTGTTCTGAAGATCTTCTTTTATGGTATCGAGAACCAATTTTCGTTCTTCTGTAAATCGTCCCAATATAAGAACAACTTTTGAAGTAATTGTATCTATAACATCTCTTATTTTTGAATTGTTCATCAATAGAGATATGAATTGTGCTAGCTCAATGCTAGGAACCGTTATAGATGTTCCATCCTCTTCTATGTATATATTACTTTGAACGCTTCCATCTAGAATTAAATTCCAAGTCGACACTCCATAAACCCGAGCTTCATCTATTACCGTATCTGTAAAATTAGTTTTTACTAAACTCATATTACTTAGGTTAGTGGAAATAAATTTTGAACCAGAAAAGTTCGTTTCTTCTGCACTACAGTATGAAAGATCTGCGTTTGTGAAATCACATTTGATGAATTCCGCTGAACCAATCTTTGTGACAGCCAGGCTCGCGCCTTCGAAATTACAGTTCTGAAAGAAAGAAAAACAAATATCTGAAAAATGGAGATCACTGCCAGCAAGGAAACAATTTATGAAATATGAGTTTCTTGCGCTGATTCGATTCAGATTCATATATGACAAGTTATAACCAGTAAACTCTGGTACATCATATATCCCTTTATAGGTATGAACGTCATTTTCGAAATCAAGATCAGAAAGATCAGGCCTCAAATCAGGATTCTCATTTCTCCAAGCATTCCATGCATGAGGACCTTTTTTGAATATTTCTATATGTTCTGCTATCGCCACCATATTCTCCTGCAACTTAAAAATCCATTGGGAGGAAATATCCATCTTTCTCTCGGAGAGGTTTTCCGCATTTATTTTTCCTGCTTGTTTGTATTATTTATCCAATCAAATATTTTGTGTTCTATTTACTGCCAACTTTCAGGATAGGCGGCTGCTTGCCTGTCTATCCCTGCTAAATGGTCAGGCTATATTGGCGATGCTCATGGCTACCGCACGGGTTCGACGGCTACCCCAAGCCCTACTACTGCGCTGTTTTATCTGACCCTTGCTAGCAGAGTATTCAAAATTATCCTGGCGATTTTTGCGACACATCAAACAGGTTGGGATCAAGGTAACTGCCGGTGATTAAAATCCCCCGAAGGTGAGGCGAACGGCTTTTGCTTGTTGGATTTACACACAGAAATCGAAGCCGTCTGTCGGGCCGGGCGGCGGGGTGAATGGAGCCGGTGCGCGGTCAGGATGACCGCAAGAGGGAGCGTCACGCCATGGATGGCGTGTGGCTCCCGGCCGGTGGAGAGAACCCCAGAGTCCGGGGCTTTCCCGACAGTCGGCATACGCCAAGGCCAGGGATTGCCAAGGGGGAGGCCTTTTCCCCCTTGGCCCGCCGCCGTTCGCCGCAGGTGAACAGATCTCCATTGTCCGCGAGGCGGAACCGGATCAAACGGAACCGGCCCAAATCGCCACCGGAGCAAGCCGGATCGAAATCCGGGATCTGAGCGTCGTTCAGAACACGACGCTGACCTATACTCAGCACTCGACAGCGTCCTGATTCGGCAACTACAGGTGCCGGATAGAGCGGGCCAGGGGGTGAGATGAGGCGTCATGGGTGGTGGTTCCGCGTGTGGCTTGGAGCGTGGCTCGCACTAGGGCTGGCCGGTGTGCCAGGCCTTGGCATGGCGCTGCCCCTGGCCAGCGATTCCGCCATGACGCTCATCACCGAGGAGTGGCCGCCCTACAACTATGTCGAACGGGGGCGCTTGACCGGGGTCTCGGTGAAGATAGTCCAGGCGCTGCAGCGGGAGTTGGGGCGCCGCGATCCGATCCAGGTCTACCCCAGCCAGCGCGCCAAGCTGATCCTCGAATCCCGCTCCCGCACCATGATGTTCTCCATGTTTCGCACCCCGCAGCGTGAGACCCGCTACAAGTGGATCGGCCCCATCGGCCGCGATGCCATCTACTTTTATCAGCGCCGCGGCAGCCCGCTGCTGATCCGCACCCTGCAAGATGCCAAGGAAGTGCCGGTGATCGCCAGTCGCCAGGCCGGGCTGGTGTTCAATACCCTGATAGCGCTCGGCTTTACCAATCTGGATGCCACGGCTTACAGCAGTAAACAGGTGTACGGCAAGCTGCTGCGCGGTCGGGCTGAGCTGGCGATCAGCGATTCACCGCTCGGGGTGCGCTATCTACTCACCCAGATGGGAGTACCGGTCGAGGCGTTGCAGCAGACGCCGGTCAAGGTGGTGGAGTCGGATCTCTATATCGCCGCCTCGCTGGATTTTCCCGATGTCGAGATCGCCCAGTGGCAACAGGCGCTGGATCGCCTCAAGGCGCGGGGGGAGCTGGAGCGCTTGACGCGCGGCTGGCCCTGAGCGGGCGGGAGAAAACAACAAGGCGGCCATGGCCGCCTTGATGCTAGCTGTGGGACTGCATTAGTAGTTCAACAAGAAGGCATCCAGCGCCCAGGTGGGCTTGCCGTTGTTGTCCATCAACCCCAGGGAGTAGCCCTGCCAGCCATTGTAGCTTTCCGGCTCCCAGTAGAAGACGCCTAGCCCCTTGCCGTTGGGGATTGCGGTCATCTTCTTGAGCAGATCGGCGATGGTGTCGTAACTGTTTTTCGGATCATCCCAGGGCATGCCGACTTCGACGATCATCACTTCCTTGCTGTAGCGGCTGGCCATGTCGGCCAGGTTGTCATAGCACTTGTTGTCCATGGCAAACCAGTCGCCATTGCCGGTCTGGGTCGGGTAGATGGACGCGCCGACCACATCCCACTTGGCGCCGTTGGCCTTGAGACCGTCGAACATCCAGCGGTAGAGGGCGTTGTCTTCACAGTTAGCCAGATGGACGATCACCTTGCTGGAGCTGTTGACGGCCTTGACGGCGTCATAGCCACTGTTGATGAGCCAGGCGAAGTTTTTCATGTTCACCGAGGCCTTGCCTTCCGGCCACAGCATGCCGTTGTTGGTCTCGTTGCCGACCTGGACCCATTTCGGCGTGATACCGGCATTTTTCAGGGTGGTCAGCGAGTTATAGGTGTGCCAGTAGACGTTGGACATCAGCTGGTCGAAGGTGTAGCTGCTCCAGGCGGCCGGTTTGTTCTGTTTACCCGGATCGGCCCAGGAGTCGCTGTAGTGGAAGTCGATCATGATATCGAACCCGGCAGCCTTGGCGCGCTTGGCCTTGGCGACGACGTCGGTGATGTTGCTCCAGCCGTCGGACGGATTGACCCAGACCCGCAGGCGGATGGCGTTCATGCCATGGGCCTTGAGAATGGGGAACAGATCCTGCTTGCTGCCGCTGTCGTTGTAGAACGATTTACCAGCTTTCTCCATCTGGGTCAGCCAGCTGACATCGGCGCCCTTGACCAGAGCCTGGCTCTGGGCGTGATAGAGTCCGCTCAGTGCCAATACCAGACAACTAAGCGTTTTGAATTTGAATTTCATGTTGCAACCTCCTGTTGATGCTTGTTGTGTTGACCTCTGCGGGTCGTCTGGTCAGGCTGTGTTTCGGTGGCCTGACTGCATAAACCATCCCGTTGGCTTATGCAGTCAGTGGCAGTCAACTGCCCTGGTAAGGTGTGGCGGTTACTGTGACGCCAGAGCCTGCATGCTCAGGCTCTGACGTCATCGCAACCGCTGGTCGGGCTTAGCCCGCTTTCTTGACGATCACCAACACCTTGCTGGCATCGCGGCGATCCAGCACGAACTCGTAGGTGCCATCAGCTGGCGGGGTGAACTTGATGTCGCCCCACTGGTAGCCGGACTTGATGACGACCGGGGTGTCCAGCTCGATCTTGCTGGTCGGATCGAACACGCCATAGGTGGTATCACCCTTCCACTTTTCATCGGCGAACTTGAATTTGTAGGCACCGTGGCTGGCTTGCAGCGCGGCCTTGACGCTCAGCACACCGGCTTCGGCTTGCTGCAGTTGCTGGGCCTTCGGCGCTTCCCAGTTGTTCATTTCGCCACGCAGGAAGATGGCACGGGTTTCGGCACTGTCGGCGTCAGCAGCCAGCAGGGGCATGGAGCAGCATACTAGGCCAGCGGCCAGCATCATGGTCTTGAACATATCGTTTCCTCGTTACTTGGATGCACACAATGTCAGGTGGAACGCCAGGCCTGATGGCCCGGCTCGCCGAGTCGCCGCAAGAGGGCAGCGACTCGGCGAGCCGTTCGGCCATGGCGGCGAACCGCCATGGCCGATGGATTAGAGACTGAACTTCTATTAGAGACTGAACTTCTGCACCAGGGTCTGCTGCTCCTGGGACAACTGCTGCAACTGGCCGCTGGTGCTGCCGACTTGCGCCAGCGCCGTGCGGTTGGTTTCGGCGATATCGTTGATATTGTTCATGTTGCGCGAGATCTCGGCACTGGTGCACTGCTGCTGCTCGGCGGCGGCGGCAATCTGGCTGCTGAGATCGGCAATCTGCTGCAGGGCGTCGGAGATGGAGTTGATGCTCTGCTTGGTATTTTCACTATCCAGGGTGCAGGTGCTCATCACCTCGCCGCTGCTGCGGATCGCCTCGACCGCCTGACGCACGCTGGATTGCAAGGCGCTGATCATCGACTGGATCTCCGAGGTGGAGGCGGCGGTGCGCCGGGCCAGATTGCGCACCTCATCGGCGACCACGGCAAAGCCGCGACCCTGATCCCCGGCCCGGGCGGCCTCAATGGCGGCATTCAGCGCCAGCAGGTTGGTCTGTTCGGCGATCTGGCTGATGACATCCAGGATGCCGCCGATGTTGACGCTCAGACCATGCACCTCCTCGATCACCCGCTGGGAACCTTGCAACTGGGTGGCGAGCAGGTTGATGCGGCCAATGGTGCTCTCGCTCATGGTGCGGCCCTCATCGGCCTGACGGGTGACTTCCATCACCGATTGCAGCGAGTGGTGGGCGGCACTGGCGACATCGCCGACCGTGTGTTCCATCTCTACCATGGCGGCGGCAACCCCGGCGGTCTCGGTGCGTTGCTGCTCGAGCTGCTGATGGGTGACTTCCAGGGTCGAGAGGTTGCGGTCCGCCACAGCGCCCAGTTCATTGGCGCTTTGCACCACCTGCAGCAGCATGGCGCGCATCTCCTGGGCCAGTCCATTGATGCCGATGGCCAACTGGCCGAACTCGTCGGCACGGGTATAACCGATGCGCTGGGTCATATCGCCCTGGCTCAGGGCATTGAGCACCCGCAACGTCTGTTGCATCGGAGTCCGGATGGAGGCGATGACGCGCCACAGCACCAGAGTCGCCAGCAGCAAGGAGATCAGCAGGCCGATATAGAGCACGGATTTGAGCTGGGTCAGCACCTGCTGGGAGCTGTCGACCCGGGTTTGCAGTTGGGTGTCGATGGCGCTGTCGATCTCGGATAATTCCCCCAGCACAGCATCTATGATGCGGGTGGCTTGTTCACTCTGGTTGCGCAGCTGGCTGCTCTCGGCGGTCAGTTGCAGATGCTGGGCCAGCAGTCCCTTGTCGCCCGCGGTATCCGCCAGCAGTTGATCCAGCGCCTTGCCCAGGCTGGCTTCAAATTCGATGCTGCCGCCAAAGGCGCTCTCCTGCTTGAGCAGCTCGGCGGCCAGCTCTTTGCGTTGCGCCTGCAACTTGGTGACCAGTTGGCGGTTGGCTTCCAGTCGCTTGCCCACCAGCAGGGGATCGTTCTGTTTGAGCGCCTCGAGGGTGGCATCGACCAGCAATTCCAGGTTGTTGGCCAGGTTATGACTCAGACCGACGGTGTAGTGGGTACCGAGCGGCGCCACCATCATCGCCATATCGGCCAGCAGACGCTTGCTTGTGGTGCCCAGTGTGCTGAGACCGGCAATTTTTTGCTGGTTGGCCAGATTGACGGCATAGCTGTCGACCAGCTGTGAGGCCATCTGCCAATAGATGCCTTGCTGCTCCTTGAGGCTGGCGATTTTTTTCAGGATCAGCGGATCTTGCTGTGATTTCTGCTCCAGGGTCTTTAAATCCTGCTCAAAGGCGCGTTGCCACTGCTGGAGCTTCTCCTTGCCGTTCTTGACGCTGCTGCTCTCCTGCTGGGCCAGCAGGCTATGCAGCTCTTTGTCTTGCAAAAACAGATCCCGGGTGACCGAGCGGCTTTGCACCAGGGTGGGGGCGACCTGACTGGCCAGAATATCCACCTGGGAGGCGAGTTGTTGTCCAGAATGCAGGGCCATCACCACCGCCAGTATCATCAGTAGCATGATGAAGCCGAAGCCAAAGACGATGCGCTGAATGATTGAAATGCTTTTCATATAGGCCACCATTGAGATCGATTACACTGCGTTGTTAGTTCAAGGAATAAACACTGGATCTGAGTTTTAATTAGTTATCTTATTGTGTTTATTGGTTTATTTGTTATTTCAACTTAAGTTTATAGCTGTTGGGGTACAGTTGAAACCCGTTGTTGAGGTCATGCTGGCTATGGGTTGGTGTAAAATTTACACCTCGACTGCCCTGCGTTACATCGGTTTTTGGCCCTGTGCGGGATCGGGATCCGCGGGTTGCGATCCTGCTCTCATTTCATGCTCGGGGTGGGGGTGGCCCAAGAGTGCGGTCGTTCGCATTTTTGCCATCCCAGGGGAGCGGGCACGGGAATAGATGCAGCGCGGGGATTGGAGCCGTAGCTCGCTGGGGCGACTGTTTTTGCAGGATATTTTTCTTGCGTGCGAGCAAAAAAAGGCTCTATCCCAGTTAGCGGTTGGAAATGAAGTGGAATGGAGTCTGGACGAAAAGCAGACCGTTGGCGGCAGGGATGCCGCCATCGAGCCTATACGGATGTATTTACGGCGAGTCTGCGGTTCGTACAGACGCCAGTCACACGTGAGCAGTACCTCTCAACGCATAACGGGTACATCGCCAAAAAAAAGCCCCCGAAATTCGGGGGCAAACGTGGGGTTAACATCTCTGCATGAGACTCTTACGGGCTTACAAAAAACGACTTACTTGCTGACCCGGAGCCCTTCGGCGTTGAACACCAGGCAGTGTTCCGGGGTAAAGAAGACATCCACTTGCTGGTATGGCTTGTAGGCGTTGTCGCCGGCCAGCAGCAGTTTGAAGTTGTCGATGCCACAGCACTGACCAAACAGGTAGGTGCTGTTGCCCAGGCGTTCGACCACTTCACAGGTGAAGGCCAGATGAATGCCGAAACCTTCGGGCAGTACGTGCTCCGGACGCAGGCCCAGGGTGATGCTGCTGCCTTCTTCCAGATGGCTGGTTTCGATCGGCAGCTTGAGCTGCAGCTGATCGGCGATCCGGACTTCGATCTCTTTGGGCGACCAGCGCACCACTTTCGCGGGCAGGAAGTTCATCTTCGGCGAACCGATGAATCCGGCGACGAACTGGTTCACCGGCTTGTAGTAGAGGTCCATCGGCGAGCCGACTTGCTCCACCTTGCCGTAGTTCATGACCACAATCTTGTCGGCCAGGGTCATGGCTTCGACCTGATCATGGGTGACGTAGATCATGGTGGTCTTCAGCTCCTGGTGCAGCTTGGCGATATGCAGACGCATCTCGACCCGCAGCTCGGCATCCAGGTTGGAGAGGGGTTCGTCGAACAGGAACACCTTCGGATTGCGCACTATGGCGCGACCGATGGCGACCCGTTGGCGTTGGCCACCGGAGAGTTGTTTCGGCTTGCGATCCAGCAGGTGAGAGAGTTGCAGGGTCTTGGCGACCATGCCGACCTGATGCTGGATCTCCTCTTTCGGCACACCGTTGACCTTGAGGCCATAGCCCATATTCTCGGCCACCGTCATGTGCGGGTAGAGGGCATAGGACTGGAACACCATGGCGACGCCACGGTGTGCGGGGGCCACGTCATTGACGACGGTATCACCGATGGAAATTTCACCATCGGAGATCTCTTCCAGACCGGCGATCATGCGCAGCAGGGTGGATTTGCCGCAACCGGACGGGCCAACGAACACGGTGAACTCACCATCTTCGACATCCAGATTCACATTATGAAGCGTGACATTTTTGCCAAAACGCTTGATGACATTATTCAGTCTGATACTCGCCATCTAACTTAACTCCTTGATAATAATACTGTTCACTGAATGTTTCGTGTCGATGAGCTGACACTTGGCGTCCATCGGAAGTTCGATTGCGGCATTTTAGGAATTGTCCCGAGATGCTAGGAATCGCCACCATTCGCTGCTGCGGTGAGATCAATATAACAATGTTGTGTAATCGCTTGCACAAACTACTGCTGCTTTTGTGCATGAGATCACAGCCTTTGCATATGCCGCTGGCAGATATGACGCGCTCCGCTTAACGTAATCACATCTGGTGTAATCGTTACCCTAATTTCAATTGAGAGCATCTGCAGGTGTCGTTGCAGGGAAGCTGGCAAGAGAAAACTTGAACACTCGCCAGAGTTTGCCGCAGAGCAATAATTCTAACTGCTTTGTGGTCAATCAGTTAGTGGATGGGAGCCATGCGAATTCAGACATCAGTGATGGCCTGGATGTCGCAGAAACCGGTCCGGAGTCAAGAGCGTTAAAACAGTTAGAACAATAAGTGATGCGATAACGGCTTGGGAAAACGGTGTGACGTGTTTGTGAAAACGGCACACACAACTGAGCTGCTATCGGGGTTGTAATCGTGAGCGTCGTTTTTCGCCTGAAACAGGGATCAAGGAGCAATGATGAAGATTAAGACATTAACCGCTGTCGTCATGATGTCACTGGGTGTTGCCGGTGCATTGAATCAAACCGCCATGGCGGCCGATGGCGAGTTGCTGGTATGGGAAGATATCAAGAAGTCCAACGGTATCGCCGATGCCATTAAAGCATTCGAAGCCAAGTACAACGTCAAGGTGAAGGTGCAAGAGATGCCTTACGCCCAGCAGATCGAGAAGCTGCGCCTGGATGGCCCGGCCGGTATCGGTCCTGACGTGCTGGTTCTGCCCCATGACCAGGTCGGTACTGCCGTGGTGCAAGGCCTGATCTCCGAGATCAAGAGCGACCCGGCTTACCTGGCAACCTTCACCAAGCCTGCGGTCGATGCCCAGACTTACCAAGGCAAGCTGTACGGTATTCCCAAGGCTGTTGAAACTATCGTTCTGGTCTACAACAAGGATCTGCTGCCGAAGGCTCCCGAGAAGTTTGACGATCTGATCGCCTTCTCCAAGGAACAACGCAAGGCCGGTAAATATGGTCTGCTGGCCAAGTTTGACGAAATTTACTACTCCTTCGGCGTCGTCGCCGGCATGGGTGGTTACATCTTTGGTCAAAACGGTAACGGCTCCTTGAACGTCAAGGATATCGGTCTGGCCAATCAGGGCTCTGTCGATGCCGTCAGCTTCCTGAAGAGCTTCTACGCCGATGGTCTGTTCCCGGCGGGTATCGTCGGTGAAACCGGCGCCAATGCCATTGACTCCCTGTTCACCGAGAAGAAGGCTGCTGCCGTTATCACTGGACCTTGGGCCTTCCAGCCGTACAAGGATGCCGGTGTGAACTATGGTGTGGCACCGCTGCCGCTGCTGCCCAATGGCGAGCATATGCGCTCCTTCCTGGGTGTGAAGGGCTACAGCATCTCCACCTACTCCAAGCAAAAGGAGATGGCGCAGAAGTTTGTCGAGTTCATCAACCAGCCTGAATACGCCAAGGTTCGCTTCCAGCTGACCGGCGAAATCCCGCCCGTCAAGTCCCTGATCGATGACCCTATCATCAAGGATGACGACAAGTCCCGTGCCGTGGCGATCCAGGCTGGCTATGCCATCCCGATGCCAAGCGTACCGGAAATGGGCGAAGTCTGGTCACCGGCTAACAGCGCGCTGCAACTGGGTGTGACTGGCAAGCAAGACGTCAAAGCAGCCCTCGAAGCTGCCGTGAAAAACATCAATATGCAGATCGAAGCTAACCACGCCAGTAACGAATAAAGCGTTGTAGCGTCGCGTTCTGCAAACATGGGTAGCTTGTGCGGTTTTCAGGTTACCCATGTTCTTTATGGATAGGAGGTGAATTGTGGTTGTCGATTCCAGCGGTGTTGCGCAGATCGGTGCAAAAACCCATCATGCCAAGATAGCGGTGTTGTTATCGCTGATTCCTGGTCTTGGCCAGATTTATAATCGGCAAGTTGTCAAAGGCGCGATCTTCTTCGCCCTCATGGCTTGTTTCTTCGGCGTTTTTCATGACTTTTTACAAATGGGTTTCTGGGGCTTATTTACCCTGGGAACTGAATTGCCCCGTGATAATTCTGTGTTCCTGTTGGCCAAGGGCGTCATCAGCCTGATCGTCGCCAGTTTCGGCGTCGGGGTCTACTACTGGAGCATCCGTGATGCCTACCTGTGCGGTAGCAAGCGGGACCAGGGCATCGAGCTGGTGGGGGTCCGCAAGCAGTATCAACTGCTGCTGAGCGAAGGCTTCCCGTACCTGATGATCACACCGGGCTTCATCCTGCTGGTGTTCGTGGTGGTCTTCCCGATCATCTTCGGCTTCTCCATCGCCTTTACCAACTATGACCTGTACCACACGCCACCGGCCAAACTGGTGGATTGGGTGGGTCTGAAGAACTTCTTCAACATCTTCCGTCTCGACTTGTGGCGCTCTACCTTCTTCGACGTGCTGCAATGGACCGTGATCTGGACTCTGATCGCCACCACCCTGCAGTGCTCGGTCGGTGTCTTGCTGGCCATCCTGGTCAACCAGAAGGATCTGCGCTTCAAGCCGCTGATCCGTACCATCCTGATCCTGCCGTGGGCGGTACCGGGCTTCGTCACCATCCTGGTGTTTGCCGGTATGTTCAACGAAACCTTCGGCGTGATTAACAACGGCATCCTGGCCTCTCTGGGGATTGAACCCAAGGAGTGGATGACGGATCCGTTCTGGACCAAGACCGCGCTGATCCTGATGCAGACCTGGTTGGGCTTCCCGTTTGTGTTCGCCATGACCACAGGTGTGTTGCAGGCCATCCCGGATGATCTGTACGAAGCGGCCACCATTGACGGCGCCACCACCTGGCACAAGCTGACCACCATCACGCTGCCGCTGGTGCTCTACTCGATTGCGCCGATCCTCATCACCCAGTACACCTTCAACTTCAATAACTTCAACATCATCTACCTGTTCAACAATGGTGGACCTGCGGTCATGGGCTCCAACGCCGGTGGTACCGACATCCTGGTCTCCTGGATCTACAAGCTGACCATGTCGTCATCCCAGTATGCGATTGCGGCCAGTATCACCATACTGTTGTCCATTTTTGTGGTCGGTATCGCGCTGTGGCAATTCCGCGCAACCAACTCCTTCAAGCAAGATGACATGGCCTAAGGAGCGGAACATGAGTAACAAACACAGCCTGAAAAAGAGTAATTTCATCCGCCTGAGCATCTCCTACCTGGTGCTGGCGATGATCTCGGTCATCATCATCTATCCGCTGGTGTGGACCATTGGCGCCTCCCTGAACCCGGGGAGCAGCCTGCTCAATACCTCGATCATTCCGGATAACTTCTCCTTCCTGCACTACGAGGAGTTGTTCAAAGGCCAGATCGATTATGCCGCCTGGTACTGGAACTCGATGAAGATCAGCTTCCTGACCATGGTGTTGACCCTGATCAGTGTCAGCTTTACCGCCTATGCCTTCTCCCGCTTCCGCTTCCGCGGACGTCAGAATGGCCTGATGTTGTTCCTGCTGCTGCAGATGATCCCGCAGTTCTCTGCGCTCATCGCCATCTTCGTGCTGGCGCAGATGCTGGGTCTCATCAACAGCCACCTGGCACTGGTGCTGGTGTATGTCGGCGGCATGATCCCGATGAACACCTACCTGATGAAGGGTTATCTGGACGCCATCCCGAAGGATCTGGATGAATCAGCACGGATGGATGGAGCCGGTAACTTCCGCATCTTCATCGAGATCATCATGCCGCTGTCCAAGCCGATCATTGCGGTGGTGGCCCTGTTCTCCTTCACGGGCCCACTGGGCGACTTCATCCTGGCCAGTACCATTTTGCGGACGCCGGACAAGTTCACGCTGCCCATCGGCCTGTACAACCTGGTCTCCCAGAAGATGGGGGCGAGTTACACCACCTATGCTGCCGGTGCCGTGCTGATCGCTGTGCCCGTGGCAATCCTTTACCTCTCACTGCAAAAGTACTTTGTCTCTGGCCTGACCGCTGGCGGGACCAAGGGCTAATTCAACCGACAGGATGTGAATGATGAAACTGAAAAAGAGTTTGTTGATGGCCGCCATGCTGGCCACCGGTGTGATGACTCTGCCGCTGGGCGTGCAGGCTGCTGAAGCCGTGACCATCAAGCCGCTGCAAGGGGTCGCTGCGGACTTTATCAAGGGCGCCGATGTCTCCATGCTGGCGGAAGTCGAGAAGCATGGTGGCAAGTTCTATGACGAGAAGGGCGTGCAAAAGGACGCCATGTTGATCCTCAAGGAGAATGGCTTCAACTACATTCGCCTGCGGATCTGGAATGATCCGAAAGATGCGGCCGGTAATGGCTACGGTGGTGGCAACAACGATCTAGCCACCACCATTGCCCTGGCCAAGCGGGCCAAGGCCAATGGCATGAAGTTCCTGCTCGACTTCCATTACAGTGATTTCTGGACCGATCCGGGTCGCCAGAACAAGCCGAAGGCGTGGGCCAGCATGAGCATCGAACAGATGACTCAGGCGCTGCATGACTACACCAAGAGCACGGTAGCCGAGTTCAAGAAGGCGGGTGTGCTGCCGGATATGGTACAGATCGGTAACGAAATTAACGGTGGCATGCTGTGGCCGGAAGGCAAGAGCTGGGGCCAGAATGGCGGCGAGTTCGACCGTCTGGCGGGCCTGCTCAAAGCCGGTATCAATGGCGTGAAGGAAAACCTGGATAAGGGTGACAACGTCAAGATCATGCTGCACCTGGCCGAAGGCACCAAGAACGACACCTTCACCTGGTGGTTTGATGAAGTCACCAAGCGTGATGTCCAGTTCGACGTGATCGGCCTGTCGTTCTACACCTACTGGAACGGCCCGATCAGCGCCCTCAAGTACAACATGGATGACATCAGCAAGCGCTACAACAAGGATGTCATCGTGGTCGAGGCCGCTTACGGTTACACCACCGACAACTGCGATAACGCGGAAAACAACTTCACCGCCAAAGAAGCGGCAGATGGTGGTTATCCGGCCACCGTGCAGGGTCAGGCGGATTTCCTGCATGATCTGATGAAGAGCATCGTCGAAGTTCAGGGCAATCGCGGCAAGGGCATCTTCTACTGGGAGCCGGCATGGTTGCCGACTCACGGCGCTACCTGGGCGACCAAGGCGGGCATGAAGTACAACAACGACGACTGGAAAGAGGGCAACGCCCGTGAGAACCAGTCACTGTTTGATTGTGAAGGCCATGTGCTGCAATCCATGAAGGTATTCAATTAATTAGCCAGACGGCATCCAGGCTCGGGGTCTCCCTGCGCCGGATGCCGTTTTTCTTTTCAGCCTGTTCCCGAGCCGCCAAGGCCCGGAGTGGGTTGCAAGCTCTGTGGTCTCTATTTCCCTTGGAGGAGTGGCATGTTCAAGTTTCCCCCGTTAAGCGACAAGGCTCCCGTGCTGCTGCATGGCGCCGATTACAACCCGGATCAGTGGCTCGATAACCCGGACGTGTTGGCCAAAGACATCGAGATGATGAAGCAGACCCGCTGCAACGTCATGTCAGTCGGCATCTTCAGTTGGTCAGGTCTGGAGCCCGAAGAGGGGCGTTACGAATTCGGTTGGCTGGATCAGGTGATTGATACCCTGTATGCCAATGGCATCTATGTGTTTCTGGCCACGCCGAGCGGTGCTCGTCCGGCCTGGTTGTCCAAGAAGTTCCCGGAAGTGCTGCGTGTCAGCAAGGAGCGGGTCAAGGCGTTGCATGGTGGCCGTCACAATCACTGCCTGACCTCGCCCGTGTACCGGGGAAAAGTACGGCAGATGAATACTGCGCTGGCCAAGCGCTATGCCAAGCACCCGGGTGTCATCGCCTGGCATATCTCCAACGAATATGGTGGTGAGTGCCATTGCGAGCTGTGCCAGCACAAGTTCCGTGACTGGCTCAAGGCGCGCTATGGTTCGCTGGATGCCCTGAACCAGGCCTGGTGGAGCACCTTCTGGAGCCACACCTTCACCGATTGGGAGCAGATCGAATCGCCGGCACCCCAGGGCGAGATGTCGATCCACGGCTTGAATCTGGACTGGAAGCGCTTCAATACCGCGCAGGTCTGCGACTTCTGTGCCGAAGAGATCAAGCCGTTGAAGGTGGAAAATGCGGCCCTGCCGACCACCACCAACTTCATGGAATATTTCTATGACTATGACTATTGGCAACTGGCCAAGGTCATCGATTTCATCTCCTGGGACAGCTATCCGTTGTGGCACAACGCGGAAGATGATTGCACCCTGGGCGCTTACACCGCCATGTATCACGACCTGATGCGGACTCTCAAGGGCGGCAAGCCGTTCTTCCTGATGGAGTCCACGCCGAGCCTGACCAACTGGCAGCCGATCAGTAAGCTGAAAAAACCGGGCATGCATATTCTCTCCTCCCTGCAGGCCGTGGCTCATGGCTCGGACTCGGTGCAGTACTTCCAGTGGCGCAAGAGCCGTGGTTCGGTGGAGAAGTTCCACGGTGCCGTGGTCGATCACGTCGGCCATATCAATACCCGGGTCGGCCGTGAAGTCGAAGCCCTGGGACTGGCGCTGAGTCAGCTGGATGCCGTGGTCGGTAGCCGGGTCGAGGCCAAGGTCGCCATCATTTTCGATTGGGAGAGTCGTTGGGCCATGGACAATGCCCAGGGTCCGCGCAACGCCGGTTTGTTCTATGAAAAGACCGTGGCCGAACATTACCGCGCCTTCTGGGAGCAGGGGATTGCGGTCGATGTGATCAATGCCGACTGCGATATCAGCCAGTACCAGCTGGTGATCGCCCCCATGCTGTATATGGTGCGCGACGGTTTTGCTGAGCGGGTCGATGCCTTCGTCCAGGCCGGTGGCAACTTTGTCGCCACTTACTGGACCGGTGTGGTCAACGAGTCGGATCTGTGTCATCTCGGCGGCTTCCCGGGACCCTTGCGTCCGATCCTGGGGATCTGGGCTGAAGAGATCGATGGCCTGTACGACCATGAAACCAACAGTGTTAGCGGGATCGCGGGCAATGCTCTGGAGTTGGCCGGACCCTATGAGGTCACCCATCTGTGCGAACGCATCCAGCTCGAAGGGGCGCAAGCGCTGGCCACCTATGGCAGCGACTTCTACGCCGGCGAGCCTGCGGTGACGGTGAATGTCCACGGTGCGGGTAAGGCCTACTATGTGGCATCGCGCAACGATCTGGCGTTCCAGCGTGACTTCTTTGGCAAGCTGGCCACCGATCTGCAACTGCCACAGGCTCTGGCCACCGAGTTGCCGCTGGGTGTGACCGCCCAGCGCCGTACGGATGGCGTGCATGAGTTCGTGTTTGTGCAGAACTACACGGGCCTGCCCAAGACGGTGTCGTTACCTGCCTCCTATCAGGAGATGACCACCGGCGAGACGCTGCAAGGCTCACTGGATCTGGCTGCCTATGGCTGCCGGGTACTGAGTCGGCCTATTGCCTGATGATCGAGCCCGCTTCGGCGGGCTTTTTTCTCCCGCCGGATCCGGACCGGGAGCTATGTGGAAACCACAAGGAGATTGGCATGGTTAAAATTCAGGATTTCAAGCGCTTGTTTGCCCTGGCTCTGGGTGACAAATCGGTGGAAGCCGAGCCAGGGAATGACGCCGGGCTCGATCACGCCGCTATTTTAGGTCTGATCGAAGCATTTGGCGGCAAGGACAATATCTTTAGTTTTGATGCCTGTCTGACCCGGTTGCGGGTCGAGGTCAAGGTGTTGGGATTGGTAAACCATGAAAAACTGCAGCAGCTCGGCGCTATCGGCGTGGTGATTGTGGGGCATGAAGTGCAGGCTATTTTCGGCAAGCGCTCGGACAATCTGCGCCGCGAGCTGGAAGCCTGGTTTGGCCTAGCCGATCAACAACCCTGATTGTGTTATCGATTCCATACGGTGTTGCCATGCCTGCTTAACTGGCAGTGTCATGGCAAATTTTAATGATTCATTCTTTAACTAATTGAAATAAATCATTAAATAATCCTCATCTTGCCGCCTGGCACCTCCGCTGCATGATCGCTATTCCCGACCCAAGTGATACTTCCTCTGCTGTACAGCATGGGGAAAGCGGCAACTGCACTCTTCATGCGCTAAAAATGGCGACGATTCGAACTAATTGTGAATGAGATCACAAAGTATCAACGCTGCAGAAGGCAATGGATGAAAGCGGTTTCTTAAATTTTGTGTAACCGTTATAGTTCATCTCGGAACTACTTTGCACTACCCGCTGTTTGGCAATCTGAAGGGTCATATCTTCAGGTTGCCATTTTTTAGCCGAAAATCGGTCTATTTGTCGCCTTCAAATGCGCTGCATCACGAAACTCGCCCTTACATCCGCATAACCGCGTCTAATACTGCGTTATGAGTTTTGTCATAAAATGGCCACCAAATGTAATCGCTATCACTGTTTTCTCTGCCTAAGCCTGTTATTTTTTCGGCCTGAAAACTCCCGGACCTTTAAGACCGGGCTAGTCGATAGTTTTAAGGATGCAATGATGACAGTGATGACCCGATTGACCCGTTTACTGCGCTCCGGCTGGTCCGGATTTTTCTTGTGCTCGGCGCTGCTCCTGACGGGGTGTGGCGGTGGGAGTGGGAGTGGGAGTGGGAGCTCTTCCGGTGGTGACAACTCCGGCGGTGATGATCCTAGCGGCACCACGGTGGTCGTGCGGGGTGTCGATATTTCCATGCTGGAAACGGTGGAAGCGGCCGGTGGTACGTTTCAGGTGAATGGCACCGCTCAGGATCTGCTGCCTTTGCTCAAGGCTCAGGGCGTAAACCTGGTGCGCCTGCGTCTGTGGGTCGATCCCAAGTCAAGCAGCAATGAAGTATACGGGGGCGGGGATTCGGATCTGGCGCGGGTGATCCGTCTGGCCAAACGCGCCAAGGCCCAGGACATGGCCTTTATGCTGGATCTGCACTACAGCGACTTCTGGACCGATCCGGCCAAACAGTACAAGCCCAAGGCATGAGCCAACCTGTCGACCGATGAATTGTTCGCTCAGGTGCAAAGCTATACCCAGGATGTGGTGGCACAACTGATCACCGCTGGGGTGGCTCCGGATTACGTGCAGATTGGTAACGAGATCAACTCCGGGATGCTGTGGCCTACCGGTAAAAACTGGGCCGCCAGTGGCGAAACAGTCGGAGGCTTTGATGTGCTGGCCCGTCTGCTAAGCGCCGGGGTGACGGGATTGCGAACTGCTGAAACCGCAGGCGGTGTGACCACCCCGGCCAAGACCATACTGCATCTGGCCGAGGGTGGAAAAAACGATACTTTCCGTTGGTGGTTTGATGAGATCACCCAGCGCAATGTTGCTTTCGACATCATTGGTATCTCCTATTACCCCTACTGGCATGGCACTCTGACCGCGCTGCAGACCAATATGGATGACATGGTCAGCCGGTACAGCAAGCCGGTGATGGTGGTGGAAACCGCCTATGCCTTCACTCTGGAAAACGGGGATTCGCTGGGCAATAACTTTGGCTCGGCGACCGATGTCACCAATGGTGGCTATCCGGCGACTCCGGCTGGTCAGCAACAGTTCCTGCAGGATCTGAAAACCCGGATCGCGGCCGTACCGAATGAGCAAGGCTTGGGTTTTGTCTACTGGGAGCCGGACTGGTTACCGGTCAATGATGCGACCTGGACCACTGACGCGGGTATGCTCTACATTCCCTCATCCTGCCCGACTCTTGCGTCTTGTAGTGTCGGCAATGCTTGGGAAAATCAGGCGCTGTTTGACTTTAACGGCGATGCACTGCCAGCACTGGCCGAATTTGCCGCAGCTCCATAAACGTCGAGGCCTGATATCCCATGAACTTAAGTTACAGACAGTTTCGGCGTTCAGGCGTATCGGCGCTGTGCAGTGCGGGGCTATGCCTCGCACTGACCGGCTCTCTGCTGGCGGCTGAGTGTCCGCCATCGGGGGATCGCTTTGTCGCCGACGGGGAAGAGACCATCATAGATACCCAGAGTCTGCTGATGTGGCGGCGCTGCCCGGAGGGGCTGCAGGGCGAGCGCTGTCAGCACGGTTCGCTATTGGGTTTCAACTGGCGGCAGGGTGTGGAGCGCTTAGCGCAGAATAATGCCGCCGAACTGGCGGGCTACGGCGATTGGGGCATTCCGACACTGACGCAATTGCAGACCCTGACTTCCGGCGCGACCTGTGCCAAGGGGGATGCAGCAGCAGGGGGGCTGCCCTCCTGGCCTGATGGTTATTTCTGGTCTCGCTCATCCCCCCAGGGCAAAAGCTACGTCAAACGGACCTTTTCTCTGGAGACCGGACAGCCTGCCTTGAGTAATCAGGGAACTTATGGCGTGCACCTGTGGCTGGTGCGCCGCGTCGAATAAGTCGACTGCGGTAGCCGATGTATCACCATAGCGGCCTGCGGGCCGCTTTTTTTGGGCTCTATCCCAGGTACCTGTTGTAAATCAGTGGGGATGGCGTCTGGACGAAAAGCAGACCGTTGGCGGCAAGGACGCCGCCATCGAGCCTCCAAGGATGGATTTACGGCGTGTCTGCGCTCGAGCAGACGCCAGCGCGACACTGAACTAGGACCGCGCCTTTTTTCGGGTACCGATTACGGCTTGGGGGTCACTGTTTTGCGTGGTACCCGGTGAACAGATGGCGCCACACGAGTAATCTGGTGGTCATCACAATGAGCCATCGAGGAACCACCCCATGCTGATCCGTAATCTACGTTTGGCCGGACGCCAGGGCTATTGGCAACTGCTGATTGAGCAGGGGCGTTTTGCGCGCATCGAACCCATGAGCTGCGAGCTGGATTATCAGGGCGTGAGTCTGGACGGGGAAGGTGGGCTGGCCATGGCGCCCTTTGTCGAGCCGCATATTCATCTGGATAGCACCCAGACGGCCGGGCAACCGGCGTGGAATAGCTCCGGCACCCTGTTCGAGGGGATAGAGCGCTGGGCCGAGCGCAAGGCCCTGCTCACTCACGAGGATGTGAAGCAACGGGCTTGGCAGACCCTCAAGTGGCAGATTGCCAATGGCATCCAGGCGGTGCGCACCCATGTCGATGTCTCGGATCCCTCCTTGCTGGCTCTCAAGGCGCTGCTGGAGGTGAAGGCCGAAATTGCGCCCTGGCTGGATCTGCAACTGGTGGCCTTTCCCCAGGAGGGGATCCTCTCCTATCCCGATGGCGAGGCGCTCCTGGAAGAGGCGTTGCGACTGGGGGCTGATGTCGTCGGGGCCATACCGCACTTTGAATTTACCCGCGAGCTGGGGGTGGAGTCCCTGCACAAGGCGTTTGCCCTGGCCCAGCGCTATGACAAGCTTATCGATGTGCACTGTGATGAGATCGATGACGAGCAGTCGCGGTTTTTGGAGACACTGGCGTGGCTGGCCCAACGCGATGGCCTGGGAGCGCGCGTCACCGCCAGCCATACCACCGCCATGCACTCCTACAATGGCGCCTATGCCTCACGGCTGTTCCGCCTCTTGAAGATGGCGGATATCAACTTTGTCGCCAATCCGCTGGTCAATATCCACCTGCAGGGGCGCTTTGATGACTATCCGAAACGGCGCGGCGTGACCCGGGTCAAGGAGCTGTTGGCCGCCGGTCTGAATGTCTGTTTCGGTCATGATGACGTGTTCGATCCCTGGTATCCGCTGGGGACCGCCAATATGTTGCAGGTACTGCACATGGGGCTGCATGTCTGCCAGATGATGGGCTATGAGGCCATCGATCAGAGCCTGGCGCTCATTTCCAGCCACAGTGCCCGCACCTTGCAACTGGCCGATTATGGCATTGAGGTGGGCAAGCGTGGCTCGCTCATCATCTTGCCTGCCGAGTCGGGCTTCGACGCCCTGCGCCGTCAGGTGCCGGTGCGTTACTCCATTCGCGATGGCCAGATCATAGCCCGCTGCCGCCCGGCGGAGCATCAAATCGAGCTGGAACACAGTGAGCGGATCGACTTTCGCCGCAATGAGAATATAAATATTGAATAAAATAAATAAGTTATCATGTACAGGATCTTTAGCTACAACCAATTGAAATAGATAGAAAAAAGGCTTCGTTTGTGATCTGATTTAATCGCCAAAA
>NZ_BAAGVN010000320.1:0-19645 GCF_054780855.1 Pseudaeromonas pectinilytica | reverse complement strand
TGAAAATCCAACGAAGAGGTAATGGATTTCAAGTGTGACGAGCTGATTTCTGAAAAAACAGATGCCGATTCAAGGGCGCTTACGATCAAGTTGCCACCTCAGGAGTTGAGTCACAGTGCCAATGAGTTGGCGCAGTGGCTGGCGCGGGATCTGGGGATGCAGGTTGAGTTATCACGAACCACGCTAGTGGGTCCGCAAGTGGGTGGCGAGTTGTTTGAGCAGGGAATGCTGGCGCTACTGGTCGCCTCCATCGCCATTGCCGGTTATCTGGCGTTACGCTTCGAGTGGCGGCAGGCCATCGGCGTCTTGCTGTCGGTGTTGCATGATGCCTTGATGGCGCTGGGGCTGTTATCCCTGCTGCAAATCGAGTTTGACTTGAACATCATCGCCGGTTTGATGGCGGTGATTGGCTATTCACTCAACGACAGCATCGTCATCTCGGACCGGTTGCGGGATCTGCTGCAATCACGAACCCAGCAGGATATCTATGCTTGTTCGGATCGGGCCATCAAGGCCACCTTCAGCCGCACGCTGATCACCTCGGGGACCACGCTGTTTACCGTCGGAGCCCTATTGCTATTTGGGGGGGCGGCGCTCTATGGCTTTGCGTTCACGCTGTTTATCGGCATTCTGGTCGGAACCCTGTCCTCCATCACCATTGCCTCCACGGTGCAGGAGTTACTGGGTTTGTCGGTCGAAGCCTATAACAAGCATGAAGAAGAGACTGAAGAGTGGGAAACGGCGCCCTAGGCGCCGTAAGAAACCATTTTTTGATTGCCGCTTATGCCACAGGTTGTTGCCTGGCATGGGCGGCAGCTTGGGCAAAGAGCTCGGCATCCGGTCTAATGCCGGTATAGAGCACAAATTGCTCGACGGCTTGCAGTGCGAAAACCTCGGTGCCGCGGATCACGGTCTTACCCGCCGCGTTTGCCGCATGGATCAGTGGCGTGCCGCTCACGGCCGCCACCATATCAAACACCACACGCGCGGCGGCAATATGCGCTTCGGTAAAGGCCAGCTCCGCTTCCTCCGGACTACCCGGCATTCCGATCGGGGTGGTATTCAGCAGTAAATCCGCCTCGAGTCCAGCCGCGCCAGCCTGCCAGGCAAAACCATAGAGCTCGGCCAACTGGCGTCCGGTTTGTTCATTCCGCGCGACAATAGTTCCGCGTCTGAATCCGGCGTCTCGTAACGCACAGGCTGTCGCTTTGGCCATGCCACCGCTGCCGAGCAACGCAAACGAGAATTCGGTGGGTACCTGATAATCGCGGAGCAATTGGGTTATGGCACTGTAGTCGGTGTTATAGGCCTTGAGATGCCCGTTGGTGTTGACAATGGTATTGATGGAATCGATAGCCTTGGCCGATGGAGCCAGCTCATCAACCAAGGGAATGCAGGCTTCTTTGAACGGCATGGAAATGGCGCAACCACGAATATTCAGGGCGCGAACTCCGGCGATGGCACCGACAATGTCTTGGGTACTGAAGGCCTTATAGACGTAATCAAGGCCGAGGGCATCATAGAGATAATTATGAAAGCGAGTACCGAAGTTGCTGGGACGCGCACTCAGCGACATGCACATGACGGTATCTTTATTGATGAGCGGACGCATGAAAGGCTCCTGAAAAGGGGTTCATAAACCCGACGGTATCAGTTAGATATGGGTAATTCCAGCACTGTGGATGCTCAAGAAACAACAGCGGAGCCACAAGGGCTCCGCTTATTGAACAACTGAAGTACGCCAGGTTATTTGCGCAGCTTGGAGAGCAGACGCAGCATTTCCAGATACAACCAGACCAGGGTGACCAGCAGGCCAAAGGCCCCGAACCACTCCATGTACTTGGGGCTTCCGGCCGCGACACCTTGTTCAATGAAGTCGAAATCCAGCACCAGATTCAGCGCGGCTACCGTGACCACCACCAGACTGAACAGGATACCGACTGTACCGCCTTCATGAATGAAACCCATCGAATGGCCGAACATACCCATCACCAGATTGACGACATACAGCAAGGCAATGGCGCCGGTCGCGGCAACGATGCCCAGCTTGAAGTTCTCGGTGGCCTTTACCAGCCCAGTGCGATAGGCCAACAGCAGACAAGCGAGCGTGCCGAAGGTCAAGCCCACGCCTTGGATGACTATCCCCGGATAGCGGGTTTCATAGAAGGCTGATATGCCGCCTAGCGCCAACCCCTCGAGCAGGGCATAAGCCGGTGCCGTAAAGGGGGCAGCCTTTTTGGCAAATGTAGTAATCAGTGCCAACACCAGACCACCGATGATGCCAATCCACATCAGTGGCATGATGGAGGCAGGATCTTGCAATTCGTAGTATTTGTTCCACACCCAGAGGGCAGAGATCAGGGTCAAGGCCAACAGGATGGCGGTTTTGTTGACCGTGCCCATCAGGGTCATACGGGCTTCGCCTCGCTCAACGAGATCAAAACTCTTGTCGCCAAGAAATGGATTACCGGAACGCATAAGAACTCCTTTGTTCTTGCTTTAACGATGGACGGCGGGCTTTCCCGAGTCTGTATATTGCATGTTGCTTTTCAAGGCACCAATATGACAATAACCAGTTCAATCAGAGTAAATCCTTTGCGAAACTTCATGATATTAGTATCAATAAATCAGTGAGTTATCCTGTGCCGATATTCTATCTTGGGAACGCCCCAGATGACACCCGACGGAGTCACAAAAGAAGCGTTTGATTGACGATGAATTCGCTTGCCCATAAAAGGTTCCGCTAACCATCATTTGTTTTATCCATCTGAAAATGGATCAGGATCCACTATCTTTAAACCACATGGCCAATCACGGTCATCACCAGCTGGATAGTGGAGAGAGGCCGAGATGGGCAATAGATCCTGGCGACAACCGACCGAGCAAGAGGTGACTCCCGAATCGCTGTTTTATGGCCGCCGCCGAGTCTTGAAGGCGTTGGGTATCTCCGCCGCCGCTTTGAGTCTGGCACCATCGGCTAGCGCCGCCTTATGGGATCTATTTGCGGATACCAGCTCACCTCCGGCTCGACGAGACCCATTGAACTATCAAAAACCGGCGGCCTATCGGCCCGATCTGCCCTGGACTCCGGAAGAGAAGGTGAGCGGTTATAACAACTACTACGAGTTTGGTCTGGATAAGGCGGCGCCCAAGGCTAATGCCCAAGGATTACAAACATCGCCCTGGCAGGTGGTGATCGATGGTGAAGTAGCCAAGCCTGTGACGCTGGATGTCGATGAGCTGCGTAAGCGATTTACACTGGAGGAGCGTATCTACCGATTTCGCTGCGTGGAAGCCTGGTCCATGGTGATCCCCTGGGTTGGCTTTGAGCTTGGTGCATTACTCAAATGGGTGCAGCCTACGTCGCGGGCTCGCTATGTGGCCTTCCAGAGCTTATACGATCCAAAACAGATGCCGGGCCAAGCCGATGGTCAATTCGGCAGTGGTATTCAATTTCCCTATGTCGAAGGGCTGCGGCTGGATGAAGCCATGCATCCATTGAGCCTGCTTGCCGTGGGTGTGTATGGGAAAACACTGCCGCCACAAAATGGCGCGCCACTGCGTCTGGTGGTGCCCTGGAAATATGGTTTCAAAAGTATCAAGGCGATTGTCCGGATCCGTTTACTGGAGAAACAGCCCCCCACGACCTGGAACCTGGCCGCTCCTGATGAATATGGTTTCTATGCCAATGTGAACCCGCAGGTGGATCACCCCCGTTGGTCACAGGCCAGCGAGCGGGTTATCTCATCCGGTGGCTTGCTGGATGTGACGCGCCAGCCGACCCTGCCATTTAATGGCTATGCCGATGCGGTGGCGGGGCTCTATGCGGGCATGGATCTACGGAGGTCATTCTAATGGGGCTCACACCCAAGGCAATTAGCGTACTTAAGTGCGGGATACATCTGCTGGGTGCGGCACTGTTCGGCTGGATAATCCTTGCCGTTCAACAAGACTACTTTGGAGCCGATGCCGCCAAGGAGTTGATCAAATACTGCGGCCGCACGGCTCTGGAGTTTTTGTTTTTCACTTTGCTGATCTCGCCTCTGGCGCAATGGACCCGAACCCCGACTCTGATCCGGGTGCGCCGACTCGTTGGTCTCTGGTGTTTTTTTTGGGCTTGTCTGCACCTATTGGCATTTGCGGCGCTGGAGCTGGGGGGGGATCTGAGCCTGTTGCTGGGCGAGGTTGTGAAACGACCCTATATGCTGTTGGGCTCTTTGAGCTGGCTGTTGCTCCTGGCGCTGGCCGTTACCTCTAATCGCTGGTCGCAACAGAGGCTCGGCCGGGGTTGGGCCAGCCTGCACCAGGCTGTCTATGTTGTTGCCGTATTGGCGCCTATTCACTATCTCTGGTCGGTGAAAGCCATCACGGCCAAACCCGTGCTCTACCTGACGGTCGCCGCTTTACTGCTGCTCTGGCGTTGGTATCGATATGTGCAATATCGATCTGTCCATGGTGAGGTGCGGTCACGATAAACCGGTTCATCACCTAGCATCTGTGAGGGCGCGGATTTCCTGACAGTCGATGCCGCCCATATCAAAGTCACGGCAGATCTGGGGCCGGATCTCGTAGATGGTGCAGCGCAGGGTGTTGCGATCCAGCGCCACGCACCAGCCATCTTCCCCCTGTGCCATAAAGGTCATGCCACTTTCATCCTCTTGGGTGAAGCGCTCTGGAACATCGGGATCGCCGATCACCAATACGGGCATGCGACAGCAACAGGCGGCGCAGTGACTGCAGTCAATATCTGGGTCCTGATCGAGCAATTCGACCGGAATGGTCGATGGGGAAGTCATGAACATGGTTCCTTTATAGGGGCTGACACCCAGCGTCCACGGGATAGTCGGAGTGCCGGGTTCGGTAAGCGGCCCTACCATACGCCGATCTGTCCGGCTCGGCTAATGTTCTTGGCATATGAATAGACGCGGTTGCTGTGATGTCTTGAGCGCACCAAACCGGAGTGAGGCCGAACACAGACTCGGTGTGAATGCCTGCCTGTAGGCTCGGCGGCGGCATCCCTGCCGTCAACGGTCTGCGTTTCGTCCACGCTCTGGCATGATGAATTTGCGGCCATATCTTTGGCGCATCGCTTATGAAAACGGTGGCGCCTTAGCACGGGTTCCAACTGTGGTGAGGCTATTTGCTACTCGCTGTCGAGTGCGCGCGCCAACAGCTGTTGTTGCTGAGGTGTGAAAGGCAAGGAGAGAGCCGCCTGATGACCAGCCTCCGACATCTTGCGCCAGGTTTTCTGCACGATGGCGATAATTTTTTCTTCGCCGTGCGCGGCGGAAAATTCGGCGAAGTAGTAGCGCATGAACACCAGACAGGCGACGTCTTCCAGTGCCTGGCTGTCACTATCACGTTTGAGCTGCTCTTTTTTCAACAGACTGGCGACCCGGGCGATCATCGTCTCGTCATAGCCTTCGGCCTGCAAAATGATACCCGCCTGTTCGGCATGAAATTGCTTGAGCGCCGTGCGCCAGCTCAGATAGCCAGCACGGTCCATCGGATAACTGGCGCGTGGAATTTTCCAGCGCTGCAGATGTTGGCTACGAACGGCTAGCTGTAGCGCCTCGGAGGCATCAGCTTGGAATTCGGCCAAAGTCGCGCTCATGCGCATGGCATAGAGCAATTCGCTGGGGTACAAGACTCCGTTCTCGTCCATCACTTGCCGGGGATCCTGACGGTTAGCCGCATCAAATGCAGCCAGAGTCCGGGTAAATCGATCAAAATGGTCCATGCATCCCTATCCAGTCATCAAGAATAAAAGGGACTATCTGGAATCACGCACCGCAAGTCAATCATTAAGCCGGAGTAGTCTGCATCAACACCGTTGGGGGCTCAGGGCCGATAGGCTATCATGGAGGCTGTTTGGTGCAGTGACTGCTCCTGTGAAACTTAGTCCCATGGTCCTCAGAAGGAATTTGAACGTGCTGTATCTTCTTCGTTGTTGGCAAGCTGTCTACCACTCGTTTTTTTCCCGACACCTGTACCAGGAGGTTGGCAGACAGTGGCAGGGCACCGGACTGGGTTATCTGTTTTTGTTGTTGTGTGTGACGACCATCCCTATGACCATTCAGGTCGCGACGCTGCTGGATACAATGAAGAACACCTACATCCAGCATGTGATCGAGCGCCTACCGGATCTGCGTATCGAACAAGGCCAGCTGCAGACCGAAGTCGAACAACCGTTTGTCATCCAGTTGCCGGACGATGAGGCGCCGTTCTTAGTGATCGATACCCGCCAGAGCCCAGCCAGTGCGGCCGAATTTGTGGCGCCCGTGGTCTTGCAGGCGGATCGCATGATCATTGATAACCAGGGCGAGGTGCGGAGTTATCCTTTCGAGAACATCGAGCATTTCCAACTGGATAAATCAGAGCTGTATGCCTGGTCTGACAAACTGATTGCCATTGTCAAACCGCTGGCCTATTTGCCGTTGCTCGGCGGCGAATTTATCTATCGCGCCTTGCAGGCGGTGATATATGCCGTGGGTGGTCTGGTGTTTGCCGCCTGGCTCAAGGTGCGTCTGCCTTATGGTGTGCTGCTGCGGGTGACCTGTGTCGCGCTCACCCCGGGAATAGTGCTCGGTACCTTGTTGGCTTGGCTCGGGATCAGTTTTGGCTTGTTGGGGATGGTGCTGTTTTTACTGAGTCAGGGTTACCTGTTCTTTGCCATTCAGAGCTTGGCTCAAGGACAAGACCGCACACCTCCCGAGGACATTCTGGAGGTATAACAACCTGCCCCTACGCTGTAATGAGGCCGGATCGTGATCCGGCTTATCATGCACTGACCTGCGGCCAGGGTTGTGGGTTAGCTGGGGGGAATTCGTTTATCATCTTGCCATCTCTCCGGCCTATACCAAGGTTTATTCGGCACTGGCCGTTCGTCCGTTTTCCCACCATAGAGTCGCCTGATCAGGCGACTGACCATCATTGTTGTCGTCTGTGATCCTGTTTTTGGGTGTTGCTTCCGATCTGCGGATCCTGCTGGAGGGCTGCCTGCTGTCTGGAGTTTACTCTAAATGAGCGTTTTCGAGCGTATTGCTGGTTTGCTTGATCTACTTCTGGGCGAAGTCGAGCATGGCGGGTATCCTATGCGACGGGTCACGCGCGTCGTGACGTACCGAAAAATTTGCCCGAGGGCTCCATGCATACCTTATCTCAACGTCATCTGCTCAAAATCTGCAGCGCCCTGCGGGATGCCTGCCTGAATGAACCCTATTCGCTGACTCGCCTGACCCGCGACCTGCTCGCCGGTCTGACCGTCGGTATCATTGCCATCCCGCTGGCGATGGCGCTGGCGATTGCCAGTGGTGTGCCGCCGCAATATGGCCTCTATACCGCGATCATTGCCGGTATCTCCATTGCCCTGACCGGTGGTTCTCGCTATAGCGTTTCCGGGCCGACGGCCGCCTTCGTGGTGATCCTCTACCCGGTGTCACAACAGTTCGGTATCGCCGGTCTGCTGGTGGCTACCTTGCTGTGTGGCCTGATGCTGATCGGGATGGCGATCGGTCGCCTCGGCCGTCTGATTGGTTACATTCCATTGCAGGTGACACTGGGCTTTACCATGGGGATCGGCATCGTCATCGCCACCTTGCAGGTCAAGGATTTTCTGGGGCTGACTGTGGCCGAGATGCCGGAGAAGTTTCACCAGAAAGTTGGCGTGCTCTGGCACGCCTTGCCGAGCTGGCAGTGGGGCGACACGCTGGTCGGTGTGGTGACCCTGGCGATACTGATCCTCTGGCCCCGATTACGGCTGCGTGTTCCCGGTCACCTGCCTGCAGTCTTGGTTGGTATGCTGGTGGCTTGGTTGGTCGGTTTTGCCGATCAGGAAGTGGCGACCATCGGCAGCCGGTTCAGCTATCTACTGCCTAATGGTGACCTGGGCCATGGGATCCCCCCCTTTGCTCCTACCTTTGTCTGGCCGTGGGAATTACCGGGTCCTCAGGGGCAGCCGTTGCACTGGGATCTGCTGACTATCGAAAAACTGCTGGTGGCCGCCTTTACCATGGCGTTGCTCGGTGCCATCGAATCCCTATTGTGCGCCGTCGTGCTCGATGGCATGACCGGCAAGAAACATCATTCCAACGGCGAATTACTGGGGCAGGGGATCGGTAATCTACTGGCGCCTTTTTTTGGCGGCATCACGGCCACGGCGGCCATTGCTCGCTCGGCGGCGAATGTGCGTGCCGGGGCCACCTCGCCATTGGCCGCAGTCTTCCATTCGCTGGTGGTACTGGCGGCGATCTTGCTGCTGGCGCCCTGGCTCTCCGGATTGCCACTATCGGCCATGGCAGCGCTGCTGTTGATGGTGGCCTGGAACATGAGCGAGGCACATAAAGTCGTCGAATTGTGTCGCAAAGCGCCCCATAGCGATGTCTTGGTGATGATCCTGTGCATCAGCCTGACGGTGCTGTTTGATATGGTAGTGGCAATCACCTTCGGTATCGTGTTGGCCTCTTTGTTGTTTATGCGTGAAATGTCGAAGATGACGCTGATCTCCGACCTGAGCACCCATAAACGCTGGAGCCATCAGGTCGCCACGGACTGGGCGGCCTACAAGATCACCGGACCTCTGTTTTTCGCCGCGGCCGATCATGTATTTGCCGAATTAATGGCCCGAGTCAAATCCAAACGGGGGGTGATCCTGATGCTGGATGGGGTGTCGGTACTGGATGCCGGTGGGCTCTCCGGATTTCAGCATTTTTGTGAGGACTTGCAGCGCCTGGGGATCCGCTTGCTGGTGGCCGAAGTGCAGTTTCAACCGCTCAAGACCCTGGCGCGCGCCAGTTTCCAAGCCATTCCGGAGCAGCTGGAGTTTACTTCTACCTTGGAAGAGGCGCTGGATCGTAGCAAGAACATGGGGGTGGCGGAGGCTGCCTGAACCAAGACTCAGCAAGCCCACTTCCTTCGTACAAGCCGCCAGATGGGCGGCTTTGTACTTTTTGCAATCGAATACGGCTGCTGGGTGTGGCATGGCTAGATCCGGCGTGCGGCCCATGGTAAACAGGGCTCTGATTTCAAGGGGATACCAAGCGTGCATGCTGTCAGATTACGGCCCTCCGGGCTCTGGATCGGTTGGGATAGTCAAAACCTCTACTGGGCTTCCAGCAGGGAATTGCTGGGGTCGACACCGGCGACCAGCCGTCAGGCATTGACCAGCGGACTATTTGCCGACCAGCACCCCTGGTTGCAGATCCCTGCTCCTGAGTTGGGCTGGCTATCGGTGCATCTTCCTCAGACCCGGTTGCCCTATCGGGTCGGCTGGCTCTGGCCCTGGCAGGCCTGGGGGCTGTACCGGCGTTGGCATCGGCTTTGGTTGCTGGCCCATAGTCGAGCACTTTTACACCAGACTCGACAACTTCAGGCCCAATGTCGGGGCCGCTATCTGCGGCAAGCGCAGTGGCCATCGATCCGGCAACAAGCCGATGCCATCCTGAACACCCATCACCAACTGGGGGATCAGGCTCTGGCCAAGCCCGTGGCCACGGCTTGGCAGTGGCTGCTCAAACTGCAGCAGCCAACGGCCCTTCAGCGTTTGCAGCAGAGCTATTGTCGCCGCATGGTACGGCGCTACGCTCCCCTGTTTGACACGCTGGAGCAGCATCCGTTGACCGTGCGCCAGCGCGAAGCCTGTGTGCTGGATGAGGCGGCCAATCTGGTGTTGGCTGGGGCCGGTAGCGGCAAGACCAGTGTGCTGGCCGGGCGGGTCGCCTATTTATTGGCCTCTGGGCTGGCGCAACCGCAGGAGATACTGCTGCTGGCCTTTGGCAAACAAGCGGCGGATGAGATGCGCGAGCGTATTGCTTCTCGGCTGCCAGAGACTCAGGAGGCATCAGCGCCGAGTCCGGAGATCTCCACCTTTCACGCTCTGGGGCTGGCGATTATTCAGGCCGTGGAGGGGAAGCGGCCCGCGCTTTCGCCACTCGCCGAGGGGAGTGGGGCACGCCTTTCCCTGGTGCAGGATGCATTTGAGGTGGCATTGCAGGATCCCAATTACCGCAGTCGGGTGCTGGAGTATCTGCGTCGGTATCTCTACCCGCGCACCGATCCCATGCAATTTACCGAGCGGGCTGGCAATCTGGGCAAGTTGGCGGCGGAAGAACTAAAGAGCCTTAAGGGCGAGACTATGTACTCGCTGGCCGAGGTGCAAATCGGCAACTGGTTGTTTCGGCAGGGGATCGAATACTGCTATCAGCACCCGTGGCCTTTGCCGCTCAAACACTCCAGCCACCAGGAAGTGTTACCGCAGTTTTTCTTGCCGGAGCCCGGAATCTGGATCCGCCACTTGACCCTGGATCGACGCGGCAAGGCGCTGCCCTGGCAGGATGCAACCGCCTATCAGGCCGCTGCCGTGGCGCTGAGCCAAACCGGCGGGGCGCCCGTCATCATCGATACCTACTATTGGCAATGGCAGAGTAATCGCCTGGAAAAAGTGCTGCCAAAAGAGCTGGAGCAACGCCAAATCCCCTGGCAGCCCTTGCCCGAAGAGGCGGTGCTGGCGACCCTGCGGGAATGGGGGCGGTTGCAGGAGCTGGTCGAACAACTCAATGAGATGCTCGGCTATTACAAGGCTGGATGCTTTGATAGTGCCCGGCTCAAACAGCAACTGGCGCAATCCACCGAGCCTGCTCGGGCGAAGGCGGCCTTGGTGCTGCTGCGCCCGCTGTTCGAGCGTTATCAGCAGGAGTTGAAGCGCACCCGGAGCATGGACTTTGATGACATGATCGGGCTGGCTATCGAGCATGTGGCCAATGGACGCTTCATCTCGCCGTGGCGGCAGATCCTGGTCGACGAGTTTCAGGATATCTCCGAGCCCAGAGCCCGTTTGCTGCGCCTGCTGCGGGATCAGCATCCAGAGTCGGCCCTGTTCTGCGTCGGGGATGACTGGCAGGCCATTTACCGGTTCACCGGTGCGGACTTAAGCCTGACCACCGAATTTGCCAACTATTTTGGCCCGGCGGCCATCACGGCGCTGGATAAAACCTTCCGCTTCAACAATGCCATTGGCGAGGTGGCCAATCGCTTCGTCCAAGCCAATCCGGCCCAGTTGCGCAAACCCTTGGCCAGCCTACAGCAGGTGGAAGGCGCTCGCGTCACCTTGCACTGGCTGGACAAAAACGCCGGACGGGGTGTGGAGCCTGCCGCCTCGCTGGAAACGTTATTGGGTCAGATGGCCCGGTCGGTGACCACGCCACCAACCAGCGTCTTGCTGCTGGCCCGTTTTCGTTTCTCCTTACCCGATGCGGCGCAGTTACAGCGGTGGCAGCAGCAGTTCCCGCAGCTGTCTATTGAGGCCATGACTCTGCATGGCGCCAAGGGCAGAGAAGCGGATCAGGTGATCCTCTGCGGCCTGGAAAGCGGGCGCCATGGTTTGCCGTCAGAAAAAGAAACCCATCCGCTGATTGCCGCCTTGTTGCCGAAGGCGGAGGTGTTTGCCCATGCCGAAGAGCGGCGTCTGTTGTATGTGGGGCTAACCCGGGCCCGGCAGCAGGTCTTCTTACTTGCAGATCGGGCGCGGCCATCACCGTTTGTTCAGGAACTGCTGACTGAGGGGTATCGCCTGGACGTGGTCGGAGCCTAGCTCGGGTTCGGCTTAAGATATTCCCGCAGGGGCGCGTAAAAAAACTACCGCGTCAGTGCCAGCACTGACGCGGTGAAAGCAAGCAACCAGGAAGGTCAAAGGCTCTTAATCAAAAGAGAGGGACTGGCAGCCAGGGGCCACCATATCAAAGAGCATGGGGGTCTGCTCTTGTAGTGCGGAGGTGACATGAAGTGGTGTACTGCAATGCTGGCCGATCAGATCTAAGAAGGGTGAGCCGCTCTGGGTCTCGGTCGTCAGTAGCAGACTCAGCAACAGGCCCAGTCCCAGCAACAAGGGCAACCACAGCACAATCGGACGCCGCGGCTGGGCATAGTGCGGGGTGGGACGGGCACTTGGCTGTGAGTGGAGAGTGATCGCCATGGGCAACTCCTGATGGACTGAGTGCGACGCTATGTGCCCACGCTAGCTGGTGAAGATGAAACAAAAATGACAGGTTCGCGAGTAGGAGCGAAAGAGGGATGGATCTTGAGTCGCCAGATGTTACTCGCCGCGCAGAGCGACCACAGGATCCTGACGCATGGCGCGTAAGGCGGGAGCAATTCCGGCGGCCAGCCCCACCAGCGCCGAGCACAGCAGTGCCAATAACAGATACAGCGGGTGCAGGGTGAGGGGCAGCGCGGGCAGCAGCAGTGACAACAATTTCTGAATGGCCAGCAACAGACTGAGACCCAAGATGCCCCCCAGCAGCGCCAGCGTCATCGCCTCGCCAAGAAACAGCAGTAGGATCCAGCTCCGCTGGCAGCCCAATGCCTGCAGCAACCCAATCTCTGGGATCCGCTCCTGCTGGGCGATGCTCATGATGCTAAAGATCCCCACGGCGCCAATCAGCAGGGAAATGATGCCCAAGCCGCCGATGGCCGCTTTGACGATGGTCAGTATCTTGTCGAGGCTGGTCAGCATGTCTTGCTGCGAAAACAGGGTGAAATCTTCGGCGCCGTGGCGCGCGATCAACAACTGTTTGATGCTGGCACTGATTTGAGCCTCGCTATAGTTGGCCTGGTAGATCAGATCGATCTCCTGCAAGCCTTCCTGATTGAACAGGGCCTGGGCATGGGCCGCCGGAATATAGACCATATCATCCAGATCAAAGCCTAAAAATTGCCCCTTCGGCAGCATGACACCCATGACCCGGAAGCGGCGATCACCGACCCGGATCACGGCGCCGGGGGCATTGCCGCTGGGGAACAACTCCCGGGCCACAGTGGCGCCCAGCACCGCATAGGCTCGGGGCATGGCCGAATCATCTGCGGGCAGAAAACGACCCTGTGCCAACGCGAAGCGCCACCCGGCTGCCGCTTGGTGGTTGGTGCCCAGTATCGCGGTCTGGCGGGTCAAACCGCCGGTGCGCACCTCTCCTTGGCCTTGTACCACCGGAATGGCCGCTTCAATGCCGGGCAGACGCCGCAGGATATCGGCATCCAGCAGCAACAGCGGGCGGCTACTGGCCAGCAACCCTTGCGGGCCACCCGAGGTCTCGCTCTTGCCCGGGGAGACGGCAATCAGTCGGGAGCCAAATTGTGAAAAGCTCTCCAGCAGATAGAGACGCAGCCCTTCGCCGATCCCGGTCAGGGTGGTGACCGAGGCGATACCAATGGCAATGCCCAGCGCCGAGAGCAGGCTGCGGGTGCGCCCGGCCAGCAGGGCACACCAGAGCCAGCGGAGCAGGTCGGGTAATCTCATAGCTGGCTACTCCGCAAACTGGCCACGGCATCTTTGCTGGCGGCTTGCCGTGCCGGGATCCAGCTGAACAGTACGCCGGTGCCCATGGCCGCCAATGGCGCCATCAGTGTTGCCAGCCAAGGGACTTCGATGGGAAAGTCTGGCCACAGCCAGGCGGCGACACCGACGCAGAAGTAGCCCACTAGGAGTCCGCCCAGGGAGCCTGCGGTTGACAGGATCAGGGCTTCGGTTAAAAACAGGCTGCGGATAGAGCGGGCATTGGCTCCCAGCGCCTTGAGCAGACCGATTTCGCCGGTGCGTTGATGGGTGCTGACTAGCGCCAGATTCATCATCATGATGCCGGAGACCAGCAGACTGATGGCGCCGATGCCGGCGACGGCCAGGGTCAGGGTCAGCAGGATCGCGTTGAAGGTTTGCAGCATGGCATCGCGGCGCATGACGGTGACATCCAGCACGCCCTGATGGCGTTCGCGCATGTGCTGTTCAAGTTTTCGGATCAACCCGGGCATGGCTTGGCCGCCGAGCGGCTGGATCATCAGGCGAAACAACCCTTGGGTATTAAACAGCGATTGGGCGGTGCCGACCGGGATCAGCGCCGCTTCGTTAAAATCCATGCCCAGATTGCTGCTGCGACTGGTAAATACCCCGACCACCCGGAAGCGGCGATTATCAAAGCGCACCCATTGCCCCACGATCTCTCGTTCGCCAAATAACTCCTGGGCCACCCGGGATCCGAGTAAGCAGACCGAGGCGTCGACGGTTGGATCGCCCGGCAACCACTGGCCCTTGAGCAGAGTGAGTTGATGGGTAAATTGCATCTGGTTGCTGGTCCCCAGCAGCATGGTCTGCCGCAGGTGGGCGCCCTGTTTGGCTTCGCTAAACCCCATGATCAGGGGTACCAGCCGCAGGTTGGGCAGGCGCTGGCCCAGATAGTCCATATCCTCAAGGGTGATGTCGCGCAGGCTGTTGCCGCTGACCGGCGGCATGCCGCCGGTGGTTTCCTTGCGGCCGGGAAACATCACCAGCAGATCCTTGCCCAGACCACTGAACTCGGCGGCGACAAAATTTCGCGCCCCTTGTCCCAGAGCCGTCATGACCAGTACCGAGGCGACACTCAGGCTGATCGCCAGTACCAGCAACACAGCGCGACCCCGATGACGGGTCAGCGCGTGCCAGGCAAACCAGACGCGATCCAGCCCGAGCATCATGCCGTAGGGCCTGCTAGCGAGGGCGATTCGATAGACTCGGTGCCGCCTGTTGCCGCTGTTTGATTGTCGGAGACTATGATGCCGTCCGCCATACGGATCTGGCGACTGGCCCGGGCACCGAGACGAGGATCGTGAGTGACCACGACTAGCGTGATGCCTTGCTCCCGATTCAGCCGCTCCAGCAGCTTGATCACCTCCTCTCCCGAGTGGCTATCCAGATTGCCGGTGGGCTCATCCGCCAGTAACAGGCGAGGGGACATGGCGATGGCACGGCCAATGGCAACCCGTTGCCGCTGGCCGCCGGAGAGTTCAGCGGGTTTATGGGCGGCCCGATTGCAAATCCCCAGCTGCGCCAGTAGTTCGTCGACGCGCTGCCGCCGCAGGGCTGGTGCTATGCCCGCCAGTGTCAGGGGTAATTCGATATTCTCGCGGGCACTCAGCCGCGGGATCAGATGAAAGGATTGGAACACGAAACCGATGCTGCGGCTGCGCAACTCGGCCAGTGCCGGTTCACTCAGACCTGCGGTGTCGATACCATCCAGCAGATAATGGCCACTGTCGGGCCGATCCAGGAGCCCGAGGACATTGAGCAGGGTGGATTTCCCGGAGCCGGAAGGGCCCATCACGGCGACATATTCCCCGGCATGGATCTGAAGATCGATCTGCGCCAGTGCCGCCACCGACTGTTCCCCGAGTAAAAAGTGCCGCTCGACCTGTTGCAGTTGGATCATGGCGCGTCCGCCTCGGTCGCCGCTATCTCCTCGGCCGTTTTAGCGCGGACGCTTTGCTGGGGATCAAATTTTACCTGGCTGGCTTGTTGCACTAGTTGATCATCGGCATTGAGGCCTGAGAGGACCTCCAGCCAGTTCCAGTTCTCCAGTCCGAAGCGTGGTTTCACCTCCTCCAGATGATCGCCCTGCAACCGCAGCACTGAGCCATCCTCGCGTCGGGCATCCGCCGGGATCCGAAGCACTTGCGCGCGTCGGGCAATCTCGACTTCCACATCGGCGCTGTAACCAATCAGGAGCGGAATATCGGTGGGGCGCGGGGTAAATTCAGCTTCTATTTCTACGGTGCGCGCCTGCTTTTCCAGCTCTTTGACATAGGGGGCAATCCGCCGCACCTTGGCCGGATAGCGCTGGTCGGGCAAGGCATCCAGCAGGATCACTGCGGCTTGCCCGACCCGCAAACGGGCGGCATCCACTTCATCGATGGGGGCCGAGACGTAGAGGCACTGATCATCAATGAGATCGATGACCGGCGGCATGGTGACACCCGGCGGGGACGGGGTCATGTATTCCCCCAGCTTACTATTCACCTCGGCGATGATGCCAGAGAACGGGGCGCGCAATTGACTCTGCTCCAGACGGGCCTGAGCCATGGCGATTTGCGCGGCATCGACCCGGGCTTGTTCGGCCGCCGCCACGCAACCCAAGCGACTGGTCGCGGCAAGGGATTCTGCCTGTTCGCTCAGGGTCTTGGAGGTCAGATCTTTGGCTCGCAACGTCTGCAGGCGCGTGGCCTGACGCTGGTTAAAATCGGCTTGCACACAACTTTGCTCCCGCAGAACCCGGTTCAAGGCGGCCGAGGCTTGGGCGCGTTGCAATTCGGCCTGCAGATCGGCATGCCACAGCGTCAGCAGCGGTTGCCCCTGCTGCACCTTATCGCCCGCCTGGACCAGAATGGTATCGACGACACCGCCCACCGGCAGACTCAAACCGGCGCGGCGGCACGACTTGATGGTGCCAGCCCGGGTATTGACCACACTACTGACGAGGTCGCCGCGACTCGGCTGGATCAGCGTCACTGCCAGGGGGACGGGTTTAAGCCATTCGTAGCCCAGAGCCAGAACCACAACACCGGCAATGGCCGAACCTATCCAGCGTTTTCTGTTCATGCTGCTCCTCATCATCCCTGCTGTTAGCGCTTATTGTGTCGCGTTCGATGCCATCTTGCCTTGACCGAGCCCGCAGTTACTCCGCTTGTGGTGGCGCGCGCCGCTTGGCGTCGACCAACCAGCGATCCAGCGCATTGGCAAATTGCTGTTTGTCGGCCTGATTCATGGTGGCGGGGCCACCACTTTGAATACCGGAGCCGCGCAAGGTATCGAGAAAATCGCGGATTGCCAGCCGTTCGCCAATATTGGCGGCGGTCATGGCTTGACCTCGTGGCGTAATCACCTCAACGCCGTTGGCGAGCAGGCGAGCCGCCAGGGGAATATCGGCTGAAATCACCAGATCGCCGTTGTGCGCTTGTTCGACCAGATAATCGTCGGCTTCATCGAAGCCACTGGCGACTTGCACGCTGCGGATCACCGCTGAAGGGGGCGTGCGCAAGAACTGGTTGGCGACCAGCACCAAGGGGATGCGGGTTCGCTCGGCCGCACGAAATAACATCTCTTTGATGACAACGGGACAGGCATCCGCGTCCACCCAAATGGTCATAGGCATTCTCCAAAAAACGGGCTCTTATGCTACCACGGCCTGCCGCGTGGCGTCTGGGGGAGGCGTCTCTTTGATTGCCTGGGTGAGGGGCGATTCGGTACACTTGTCGCCTTCTGTTGCGATTTCGAGTTGATCCATGTCCCTGCCGGCCTCCTGCCTTGCCACCCTGCGTCGTGTACCTCTGCTGCGGCGCGCCATTCCGGCTCATTGGCGGCACTATCGGATCTCGCATCTGCTGTGGGGGCTGTTGTCACTCTATCTGGCATGGAACCTGTGGATCCTGGCGTATATCATCAGTCTGAACTGGATCAATCCGGATATGACCAGCGTGATGAGCGAACAGCTCGAGCGGTTGCAGGATGATGATCCCGATGCCGAGTTGCGCTATCAGTGGGTGCCGTATGCCAAGATCTCCCGCCATATCAAGCGTGCGCTGCTGGTTGCCGAAGATGCCAAGTTTGCCGAACACGATGGGTTTGACTGGGCAGGGATGCAGCATGCATGGGAGAAAAATCTGAAGAAGGGCAAGATAGTCGCTGGCGGATCGACCATCAGCCAGCAACTGGCCAAGAATTTGTTCCTCTCCTCCAGTCGAACCCCGTGGCGGAAAGCCGAAGAGGCCTTGATCACCGTCATGCTGGAAACCTTTCTGGATAAACAGCGGATCTTCGAGCTCTACCTGAATGTGATCGAATGGGGCAATGGCTTATTCGGCGTGGAGGCCGCAGCACGCAAATATTATCATGTGCACGCCAGCCAGTTGGGACCGTCTCAGGCGGCGCAGTTGGCGGCCATGGTGACCAACCCCCGTTATTATCAGACCCACAGATATGATCGCCGCTTGCAGCGCAAGGCCAGCATCATATTGCAGCGCATGCGGCAGGCGGATCTTCCTCAGCCCGGGCAATAAGCACCGGCGCTACCTAGCGTGTTGACTTATGGCGCGCTTGCATAAAAAAGCCTGCTTGGGGGAGCAGGCAAGGGTTCCCGGTGATGGCCGGGCTTGAATCGCACGCCATTACCGGCTCAACAACCAAGCGGCGTCAGCACCAGTCTGTTTCTTACTCCACCTCTTCGAGGGCATCATCTGACTCATCGGCATCATGATCCGGTGGGGGTGGCATGTGCGTCGGGCGGCAGGCCAGAGCCTCAACCTGCGCAGCATTTGAGGTCAGCTCGCAGCTACCATCCAAGACGTTACTATCCGGCAGGGTGATGGTGCAGGGATCTTTGGCGATCAGGTTGGCACAGGCTTCGAACGCCTCTTTTGGCGGTGTAGGCGGATTGCCTGCCGGGTGTTTGTGCTGCACGGCTGATTCAGCATACCCCTGGCCACACAGCATCAAGGTCAGCAGGGCCGCAGTGCGGATTTGGATAGAAAGGTGCTTCATAGTTCCTCGATAAACGTCAGTCTAGATAGACTTAGGCTAATCGTTTGCGGCCGACGTAGGGGGGGCTTTTGCACAGTTTTACATCAGGCTTACATCCAGCTCATGCCGTCGCCACTTCTTGGCAGAAACTTAACGTACCAAGGCCATCCGTCAGACTGCAGCCAAAAAAACGGGAGGCATCCTGCCTCCCGCGATATTTAAACTATGAGCCTGCATCAAACCTTGAATTGATCCACCAACTGCTGCTGTTGATCGGCCAGCCGGTGCAGACCTTCCAGCATTTCATTGGACTCTTCCGCAGCCAGCGTCACGGTTTCACTGGCCTTGCGGATGTTGTTGACGTTCTGGCTGATCTCGCCACTGACCTTGCCTTGCTCCTTGACCGCGATTTCGATCTGGTTGCTCATCTCCTGGATGGTGGAGATGGAGCGGGTGATCTGTTCAATCATCACCACGGCCTGCTGGGAGCGTTGCTGGGTCACGTTGGCTTGTTCGTGGCTGGAAAGGATGGCGCTCACCACTTGACCGGTTCCGGATTGCAGATTGCCGATGACCTGGCGGATTTCGACTACCGAGTCCTGAGTGCGACGGGCCAGATTGCGCACCTCATCGGCGACCACGGCGAAGCCCCGACCTTGCTCGCCGGCGCGGGCGGCTTCAATCGCGGCGTTCAACGCCAACAAGTTGGTCTGTTCGGCAATGGCAGTGATCACTTCGAGGATCTGGCTGATGCTGTCACTGTTGCGGGATAACTCTTCCACCTTGGGCTTGGCGGTACTGATGTAGTGCATCAGCTCTTCCATGGCGATTCGGGTCTCTTCGACGACCGCCTTGCCTTGCTGTGCCGAGACTTCGGCACTATCGGCCGCCACCACCACCCGGTTGGCGCTTTGCGCAACTTCGGCCGAGGTCTGGTGCATCTCCTCAAAGGCGGATGCCACCAGATCGATTTCGTTGAACTGGGCCCGCAGGGCTTCGCGGCTACTGTTGGATAGCTGGCTGGCTTGTTCGGTGTTCTGGCGGCTTTGATGCACCGCCTCGACGATATCGCGCACCGTGCCGTGGATCTTGTCGAGGAAGGCATTGAACCAACTGGCCAGCTCCCCCAGCTCATCATCCCGACGCAGACTAATCCGCTGGGTCAGATCTCCTTCACCCTGGGCAATATCTCGCAGCCGATCCGCGACATGGCGCAGCGGGGTAGAGATTTGGCGAGCGACAAACCAGAAGATCATAGATGGTCGCCCCCGGTTTGCCAAGCTCTCAATCGATGACAGTGAGTAAGGTGGAGATTGCAGCCATAGATCCGGACTT
>NZ_BAAGVN010000319.1:0-19241 GCF_054780855.1 Pseudaeromonas pectinilytica | reverse complement strand
GTTCGCTCCGGGGCATTTCGGCCCTGCTGGCACCGCTGCAGCGCTTTCCGAGGAGTGCGTGCTTTGCCGTGTCAGCGAGGCGGTATTATAGGGACATCGAGCTTTCATGCAAGCCCATAAACACAAAAAATGGTGATTCCTGGTTCGTTCGTTGATTTATCAGCCAATGTGGTTATTCCTGAATCGTTATGGCGCCAATTCAGCAAGTCCCTTAGCCTACCCCGTGGGAATGGGAGCTAAATAAGCGGCGTAGAGCCGATTGGTCGTCTCTACGCCAAAACCTCATCTGGCTAATATGCATCAGCGAGCTACTGCCTGATTGTGAACCTTCCATCCTGCAGATCCAGAACCAAGGGTCTTCCCGGAGCAGCCTTGCCCGACAAGATAGCTTGCGCCAGCGGGTTTTCCACCTCTTGCTGGATGGCTCGCTTCAGCGGACGAGCCCCATAGACGGGATCAAATCCTGCTTCTGCCAAATGAGCCAGCAAGCTGTCACGCAACTCAACCTTATACCCCATCTCTTCGAGCCGCTTCAGCAATCCAGCCAACTGAATGCGTGCAATCGACTCTATGTGTTCACGGCTCAGCGGATGGAATACGACCGTTTCATCGATCCGGTTCAGGAATTCAGGTCGGAAGTTATGGGACAACACATCCAGTACCATCAGCTTCATTTCATCGTAGGTGGCGGTACCATGCTGCTCCTGGATGAGGTCCGATCCCAGATTCGAGGTCATAATCACCACTGCATTCCGGAAATCGACCGTTCGTCCCTGACCATCCGTGAGACGGCCATCATCCAGCACCTGCAGCAGAATGTTGAAGACATCCGGATGTGCCTTCTCAATTTCATCCAGCAAGATGACAGAGTAAGGCTTACGTCGTACCGCCTCGGTCAGATAGCCACCTTCCTCATAGCCCACATATCCTGGAGGGGCGCCCACCAGCCGCGCCACACTGTGCTTCTCCATAAATTCGGACATATCGATGCGCACCATGGCGTCCTGCGTATCAAAAAGATACTCGGCCAGCGCCTTGCACAACTCGGTCTTTCCGACCCCGGTTGGCCCGAGAAATAGGAATGAACCAATCGGACGCATCGGATCGGACAATCCAGCGCGGCTACGACGAATAGCATTGGCGACAGCATCCACCGCTTCATTCTGGCCAATCACCCGAGTGTGCAACTGCTCTTCCATCCGCAGCAGTTTCTCTTTTTCGCTCTCCAGCATGCGCGCTACCGGGATCCCGGTCCAGCGCGCCAGCACCTCGGCAATTTCGGCATCTGTGACTCGATTCCGTAATAACTTCTCGTCATGCATTTCAGCCTGAGAGGCCAGATCAAGCTGCTTCTCCAATTCAGGGATACGACCATAACGCAGCTCGGACATACGACCTAGGTCCTGGGCTCGGCTCGCGACTTCAAACTCCTGCCGAGCCTTTTCCAGCTGTGCCTTGATGTGCTGGGTCCCGGCCAATGATGCTTTCTCGGCTTTCCACACCTCTTCCAGCTCGTTGTACTCGCTATCCTTTTCTTTGATCTCCTGATTGATGAGATCAAGGCGCTGCACGCTGGCAGCGTCCGCCTCCTTCATCAACGCCTGTTGTTCCATCTTCAGCTGTATGATGCGTCGTTCCAGTCGATCCAGTTGCTCCGGCTTGGAATCAATCTGCAACCGGATGCTGGCAGCAGCTTCATCAATCAGATCGATGGCTTTGTCAGGCAGCTGACGATCCGAGATATAACGGTGCGACAGCGTTGCAGCAGCAACGATGGCCGGGTCGGTGATCTGAACATGATGGTGTAACTCATACCGCTCTTTGAGTCCGCGCAAGATGGCGATGGTGTCTTCAACGCTGGGCTCTTCAATCAGCACTTTTTGGAAGCGACGTTCGAGTGCCGCATCCTTCTCTATATATTGCCGGTATTCATCCAGCGTAGTCGCACCCACGCAGTGCAATTCACCCCGAGCCAATGCAGGTTTGAGCATATTCCCCGCATCCATAGCGCCTTCGGCCTTGCCCGCGCCGACCATGGTGTGCAGCTCATCAATGAAGAGGATCACGTTCCCCTCTTCCTTGGCCAGTTCACTCAACACCGCCTTGAGCCGCTCCTCGAATTCGCCGCGATACTTGGCACCAGCAACTAGCGAGCCCATGTCTAGCGACAGCACCCGCTTATTCTTCAATCCTTCGGGTACTTCACCATTGATGATGCGCTGGGCCAAGCCTTCGGCGATGGCGGTCTTACCCACCCCCGGCTCACCAATCAACACCGGATTATTCTTGGTCCGGCGTTGCAACACCTGGATGGTGCGGCGGATCTCTTCATCCCGACCAATGACCGGATCCAGCTTGCCGCGTTCGGCCCGCTCCGTCAGATCGATGGTGTACTTTTCCAGAGCCTGACGTTTTTCTTCCGCTTCAGGATCCTCGACCTTATTGCCGCCACGGACCTGCTCGATGGCTTTGTCCAGCTTGTCTTTAACTAGCCCGCATGCCTTGAGAATATCGCCCAGCTGACCGCGATCCTCGAGTCCTGCCAAAACGAACAGTTCTGAGGAGATAAACTTGTCCTGCCGCTGCTGGGCATACTTGTCGCACATATTGAGCACCCGACCCAATTGCGGCGATAACTGCACGTCGCCATCGACTCCGCTGACCTTGGGCAGGCGATCCAGCTCTTGAGTCAGCCGACTACGTAACGTTGAGACATCAGCTCCCGCGAGTGTCAGCAGCGGGCGGATAGAGCCCCCCTCCTGATTTAACAGTGCCAACATCAAATGAATGGGTTCAATAAATTGATGGTCACGCCCCAATGCCAATGACTGGGCATCGGAGATCGCAATTTGAAACTTGCTGGTGAGACGATCCAGACGCATTTCGCTCTCCCTTCTTCTTTGTAACAACGCGGCGCATCGAACTGATGAGCCGACCTTGCTATAGAAGATGGGGGTTATTGGTGTGGATTCAAGTTGCTATGGTTAATTTTGCGCCATTAACCAGATCAAACCGCTCATGCGTCCAGTCTGACCATCGCGGCGATAGGAATAGAACTGTACGGGATCGCTGTATGTGCACTGATCCCCGCCATAGATCTCGACCACGCCAGTACTCAGCAAACGCTGACGAGCCAGCAGGAATAGATCCGCTAACCACTTATCGGCCTCTGGAGCCGACAGAGTCGAGGCCACAAACGCACTCGCAGCAGCTGGATCCTGCTGAAGAAAACGGGCGCGCACTTCGCTACCCACTTCAAATACAGAGGGACCGATAGCAGGCCCGATCCATGCCAAGACTTGGTCGGCAGCAACCCCCATGGCGGCGACGGTCTGTTCCAGTACCCCATCGCAGAGGCCCCTCCAACCCGCATGCGCGGTCGCGACTACGGTTCCAGCCCGATCACAAAACAGCACTGGCAAGCAATCAGCCGTCATGACCGTCAAGGCCACGTCTGGCAATCGTGTCACCGCGGCATCTGCCGTGGGGGGGAGTGCGGTTTGTGCCGCGAGCGCGGAATCCACCGGATAGACAACCGTGCCATGCACCTGATTCAACCACACCGGCTCTTGGGACAAATGAAGCAACTCCCGGAGCTGATGACGATTTGCTGCCACCGCCGCAGAATCATCCGCAACATGAGCCCCCAGATTGAATCCGGCAAACACTCCCAAGCTTTCACCACCCTCACGGGTGGTGAAACAGGCCTGCACCTGAACGGGAGCAGGCCAATCCGGGTAAATCAGACCCATACCAAATCATCCGGATTGGCGGCGGTATCGGCGCGCAGCACCTCGATGAGATCGATCATGTCCTGCGGGATCGGTGAATGCCACTCCATCAGCTCACAAGTGACGGGATGTGCCAAACGCAGCATGGTGGCATGCAGTGCCTGACGCCGGAAGCCACGCAGGGCGGCCGTGAATTCCGGTGTGGCATTGCGAATGGGGCGCGAACGGCCACCATAGGCTGGATCACCCAGCAGGGGATGTTTGATATAGGCCATATGCACGCGGATCTGGTGCGTACGCCCTGTTTCCAGACGTAGACGCAAGCGAGTATGAGCGCGGAACTTCTCCATTACCCGATAATGGGTCACCGCCGGTTTACCCGTTGGCGTCACCGCCATATGAGTTCTGAGGTTGGCATGACGGCCGATGGGCTCATCAACCGTCCCGCCTGCTGTCATATGACCAACCGCTATGGCTTCATATTCTCGGGTGATGTCACGACGCTGCAGAGCATCCACCAGATGGGTCTGGGCCGGGATCGACTTGGCGATCACCATCAAGCCTGTGGTGTCCTTATCCAGCCGGTGCACAATACCGGCGCGAGGCACCTCGGCAATTTCCGGGTAACGATACAGCAAGGCGTTCAGCACAGTGCCATCTGGTGTGCCGGCGCCGGGATGAACCACCAAGCCTGCCGGTTTGTCGATCACCAGAATATGCTCATCTTCGTAGACGATATTCAGTTCGATGTCCTGGGGTTGCCAACGCGTTTCGTCAGGCAGTTCAGCCGAAATCAAAACCTGCTGCCCTGCCAGGACGCGCTCGCGAGGGAGATTGACCAACTTGCCATCCAGACTCACTTTGTCGTCCAGGATCCACTCCTTGATCCGGGTTCTGGAGTAATCCGGAAACAGATCGGACAGCGCCTGATCCAGACGTTTGCCATAATGGCGGTCCTCAAATGTTCCGGTTAATTCGATAGCTTGGCTCATGGATGATCTCTAGGTTTGGATAGGCAATTGGCGCATTCTATCTTTTCTTTTGCCTGAGCTTAACGGATACTTCTGCAATTCTGGCAAACCGGATCCTATTTGCATGTTCAAGAAGTCTCACTTGCTGCTCCCCCTGACGCTGATCCTGGCCCTGCTGGCCGGGTGTTCCTCCACCGATAAAGAGAAGGTACCGGACGAGCCGCCAGAGAAGCTGTTCCAACAGGCGCAAGAGAAGCTCGACGCCAGTAACTATGCTAAAGCCGTTGAATTGCTTGAAGCTTTAGACTCCCGCTATCCCTTCGGTCCCTATTCTGCCCAAGTGCAAATGGACCTGATTTACGCCTACTACAAGGATGGCGATACCGCCCATGCCATCGCCAATATCGACCGTTTTTTGCGGCTGAATCCAACCCATAAAGATGTCGATTATGTTTATTACATGCGCGGTCTGACCAACATGCAGGCCGATTACAATTTCTTCCATCACACGCTAGGCATTGATCGCTCCGATCGAGACCCAAGCTATGCCCGACAAGCCTTCCGCGACTTCAAATCAGTGCTAACCCGTTACCCGAATAGCAAGTATGCCGCCGACTCCCATGCCCGGATGATCAGCCTCAAGGATCGCTTGGCCAAGTACGATCTGGCGGTAGCCGACTACTACTGGCGTCGCGGTGCCTGGATTGCGGCAGCCAATCGTGGCAAGGGGATCGTAGAAAACTACACCGACACCACAGCGGTTGAACCGGCGCTGGAAATCATGGTCAAGAGCTACGATAAACTGTCCCTGACCGACTTGGCTGGTCATGCCCGTCAGGTATTGGCCGCCAACTATCCGGATAACGATCTGCTCAAACGCTAATCGTCTTAGCACCAGAACCAACAATAACGCCGACTTTCGTCGGCGTTATTTTTTGTAGCGGAACTATGCCTGAACCCACTCAGTGGGAGAGATAGCACTCAAGAAAGGCATCGAAGCTGACGTGATCCGTGGCTTCGATCTCCTGCTGTTTGGCGAGGGAGGCATGCGCTTCATCGGCAAAGTAGGCCCCATCCCAGAAGGTCAGATCTTCACCCCGTAGCTGTTGCCGATAAGTCTCTGCCAGCTCCCGGCCGTAGGCACCATTATCCATATCGTGAGTCAACAGATGGTCCAGCAAGCGGGCCGACAAGGTTTGGGTCGGATCATGCAATTTCTCTTTTTGCGCCTGCAAGGCGATCTGGTATTGCACTCGCCCGTAGGCCCGGTCCAGCAACTGCGCCACCTGCAGCAACTCATCAAATAACTGATCGCCCCACCCCCGCAAGGAAAGCTCACCGTTGGCGGTCTGCAACATCAGTCCCGGCCGACGGCCTTCCAGCACCACTTGCGTCAGGTTATGGCGATTGCGCCGGACTTCATCCTCGCCCAGCGGAGCCGAAGGTTTGAGCAGGCACCACACCAGGAACAGATCCAAGAAGCGTAGTTGCTGGATATCGACCCCCAAGGGGCTAAACGGATTGATATCCAGAGTCCGCAGCTCGATATATTCGATACCGCGATGTTCCAGCGCCGTCAGGGTGCGCTCTCCTGCACGGGGGGAACGCTTCGGACGGATCGGCGCATAGAGTTCGTTTTCCAGTTGCAGCACATTGTCGTTGAGCTGTCGGTAGACCCCATCCACCTTGACGCCGAGCGCGATGAACTCTTCGGTCTTGGTGCGCAAGGCACGACGCACGCTCATCAGGTAGCTGTCCAGATTGTCGTGGTTAATCCCCAGACTGGCCTGAGCCTTGTTGGTATAGCCCAGATCCGAGAGCCGCAACGAGGTGGCATAGGGCAGATACAGAGTCCCCTTACCGAGTTTTTGGAACGGCAGTCCCGTTTCGCGCCCCTGCAGGAACGAGCTGCACAGCGCCGGAGATGCGCCAAACAGATAAGGGATCAGCCAGCCAAACCGGTATACATTACGGATCAGCCCCATATACCCATCGGAGATGAAGCGCTTGCACTGACAGCGCACTCCGCGCACATCCTGCCACTCGCTCCAGAAGCTGTCCGGCATCGAGAAGTTATAGTGAACACCGGCAATGACCTGCATCAAACTGCCATAGCGATGATGCAATCCTTGCCGGTAGAGGGTCTTCATCCGTCCCAGGTTGGAGTTGCCGTATTGCGCCAGGCGAATGCTCTCTTCACCGCCGATAAAGCAAGGCATCGACAGTGGCCATAACCGCTCTTCACCCAGATGCTGCACCGAATAGCGATGAATGTCCCCCAGCTGGGAGAGCAGGGTCTCCATGGAATCGGAAGCTGGCGTGATAAATTCCATCAGACTTTCCGAATAGTCCGTGGTGATGTTCGGATGGGTCAATGCCGAACCCAGCACCTGGGGATGATCACTCTGCGCCAATCGCCCCTCAGGGGTAATGCGCAGACCCTCCCGCTCTATGCCCCGACGAATACCCCGGACCGAACCAATCCGCTCGGCGGTATTGAGCTGTTCGAGCATATCCGTCAGTGAGACCTCTGATTTCATACAATTCCTTAATCAGCCGGGCGTCTTCAGATGCCTGCAGCCTGGTTCGATGTATAGCGGTAAATAGGAAGGTGGAGTTCAGCCAGCGACTTTTCAAGCCGCTTGGCATCACCAACCACAACAATGACCATTTTGTCCGGATCCAGCCAGCGCGCTGCCTGATGTTGCAACTGCCGGGCACTGATGGTTTGCACCAGTTGTTGCTGACGAGCGATGAAATCAGGTTGCTGCTGAAGGGTAGCCAGGGTCAGCAGAAAACCGGCTTTTTGCCCCAGCGTTTCGTAGGAAAGGGCATCCTGGCGAGAAAACGCCGATTTCAGATAAGCCAACTCGGCGGGATTTGGGCCGCTGCGACCATAGGCTCCGGCCGCCTTGAGCAGCTGACGCAAGGCATCCACAGTAGCATCGGCTCGCACATCCGAGCTGACGACAAATTCCCCCACATCCCGATAGGCGTTGAAGCTGCTATTGGCGCCATAGGTGTACGCCTTCTCTTCGCGGAGCAACAGATTGAGTCGACTATTGAAGTTGCCACCCAGGCTGAAATTCATCAGCTGAGCCTGGAAATAATCGCCGGTGACATCAAATGGCAGCGCTCGTCGCCCGACGCGCAGGGTCGATTGCACGGCATTGGGCAGGTCCACCAAATAGATCCCGGGTTTAGCTTGCGGTTCGCGGGGCAGCAAGCTCGGCAGCGAGCGGGCTTTGCCGGGCCGCTGGCTGAGGAACTGCAACTGCGGCAGAAGCTGGGCCTGATCGATATCTCCCACCACGACCACAGCACCACCCGCGGTGTGATAGTAGTGCTCATAGTAGCGGCGGACATCATCCAGGGTCAGCGCTTGCAACGTCTTGATGTAGCCATCATCGGGTTCGGAGAGCGGCGATGCCGGGCCATAGATCAGCCGACTGAAGGCATTGTCAGCCAGGGTGTCGGGTTCGCGCTCACTCTGTTGCCCCGCCTGGATCAACTGGTTTTTCAGGCGGGCAAAGTCGCTGTCGCGAAAGCCGGGACTGGTCAGCAACTCCTGCACCAGAGCCAGAGTTTGTGGCAGATTCTCGGTCAGCGAAGAGATACTGATAGCCGTGTCATACATACCAGCCGAGATGCGGATCCCGGACCCCAACCGCTCCAGCTCATCGCTGAGTTGCTCCCCGGTCAGTCGTTTCGTCCCTTGTCGCACCATCAGAGCCGTCAGGTTAGCAAGACCGGCCTGAGCGGCCGACTCCACCCGGCGTCCGCCCGGTAAGGTGATGGTCAACGACACGGCTGGAATTTCCCGGTTCACACTACCCAGCACCTCAATCTGCGGCTCTAGTTTCTGTCGCCAGATTGAAGGGACCGGCATGGTCACCGCCGGGCCACTGACGGGCATACGGCTGCGATCGAATCGATCCTGCACAGTCCGCAGCTTGGGCTCAGCCACCGTCTTCCGGGGCGACAAGGTGCGCGACTCAGGAACATAGTTCTGCGCCGCAAACGCCCAGCCAGGCTCACCCTTGGGGACCACACTCAGCAGCACCTTGTGCCGATCGGCAATATGCTGGCGATAGGCGATCATCACCTGTTCGGCCGTCACCGCCTCCAGGCGCTGCAGGAAATGCAGGCTGGCATTGGGATCCCCCTCCATCACCTGGCCATAAGAGAGGGCGTTGACCTTGTCCTCAACGCTTTCCAGCCGCCAGACGGCCTGGGCGCGCAGTCCGCCCTTGATCCGCGCCAGATCTTCGGGCTGTACCCCGCGCTGGGCAAAGCGATCCAGAATATCGGTCACCTTGTCGGCCAGCGGTTTCAGACTGGCTACCTTGCTGACGTTCGGCAATATCGTGAGCGACAAGCTGCAATCCAGCTCTCGGCAATTGAAGGAAGCATCGGCCTGCACCGCCAGACCGGGTTTCACCAACTCCTGATAAAAGAGCGCATTCTTGGAGCCCGCCAGAACCTGGGCCAGCACATCCAGAGCCGCTTCATCCGCAGAACCGGCCGTCACATGGGTCGGTACCGTGATCAACAGCGCCGGTTGCTGGATGCTATCTTCCAGCGTGACATAACGATCCGCAGGCAGCGTCACCGGCATAGGTTTCGGCTTGCTCACCTCGGGCCCCGCCGGAATCGGGGCGAAGTAACGTTCGGCCCAAGCCAGGGCCTGTTCGGGTTTGAAGTCACCGCCTATGGTCAAAGTTGCGTTATTCGGGCCATACCAGCGCAGGAAGAAACGCTTGAGATCGTTGACGTCGACCCGGTTCAAATCCTCCACATAACCTATGGTATCCCAGGAATAGGGATGCTCCCGAGGATAGAGCGACTCGCCATTAACTTCACTCACCCGCCCATAGGGCTGGTTGTCCATGCGTTGCGCCCGCTCGTTCTTCACCGTAGCGCGCTGCACCTCGAATTTCTTCTGGCTGACCGCATCGAGCAGAAAGCCCATCCGATCGGCCTCCAGCCAGAGCACCTTTTCCAGCTCGTTGGCGGGCACTGTCTGGTAATAGTTGGTCATATCCTGGCCGGTTGTGCCATTGACGGTTCCACCCGCCTCTTCGACCAGCTTGAAGTGCTGCTGATCGCTCACATGTTTGGAGCCCTGAAACATCATGTGCTCGAAGAAGTGGGCGAAGCCGGTCATCCCCTGCACTTCCCGGGCTGAACCGACGTGATAGCTAACATTGACATGCACCAGAGGGTCGGAGTGATCCGGATGCAGGATCAGCGTCAGACCATTCTCCAGCCGATACATCTGATAGGGGATCAGCAACGAACCCGGTTTTGCCGACTGCTCAGCCACCAGCCTAGGTCCAGCCGCCAGTGTAGAAACCGCCGCCAGCGGTGCAGACACACTCCCTGCTACCAGCACACACCACAAGCCCACACGAGCAAAAATCGAATGCTTCACCACAACCTCTCGATGCCAAATCAAATTCCGGACGCCAGGAGTCAAATCCATAACCCTGCCGCCATCACCACCAATCCATATCGCACCGTTTTACCGAGCAGGATCAGAACCAGAGAGATCCAGAACGACCAGCGCAGCCAACCGGCCAGTAAACATAACGGATCCCCGACTACTGGCACCCAGGCCAGCAGCAGCGACCAGTAACCATAACGCTGCAACCAACCCAGAGCCCTTCTGTGTTCTGTCGCATGTTCTGCCGTATGCTGCGCCGGGTCAGCCAACTGTCGCAACGGCCGGTAACACGCCAGCCAGTAACCCATGCCCCAACTCGTCATGGAACCCAGCACATTGCCCACAGTGGCGACCCCTAGCCACCAGAGCCATTGCTGAGGAGCCTGGAGCAATACAGCGCCTAGGGCCAACTCCGAGCTACCCGGTAACAGGGTGGCCGAGGTATAGGCGCTCAGCAGCAAGCCCCAGCTTTGCCAGTCCATGTTCACTGTCTCCTAAATCTGCTCCGCCGCCAAACGGCCACGACCAACCCTCAACCGGGGCCGTGATCCGGGGTTGAGTCATTACCAGAGTCTGCGGTTACAATCAGCCAAGAATGTTCCCGAGGATACAAGGCCGCTTCCACCATGACCAGACTCTTTCTACTACCGCTGTTGCTATCACTGTGCTGGCTGATCTTCCTGCTGTGGATGCGCATCCCGCTGCGACAGGGGGTGAAGGGGTTTTACTGGATCATAGGCCTGGGCGGCGGCTTGGCCGCCCTGCTCAGCCTGTTGATGTGGTTGACCCGCTAGTTTGCGGCTCTTTCTATCATCCTTAACTACCAGTAATTTTCCATGCTGATCTGGCCCGGCTCGCGCCGCAGATGCTTGCGTAAGCCCCGGGACTGCAGCACCTGCAACGTCTCCTTGACCATGGCCGGGTTGCCACACAGCATCACCTGACTCGATGCCGGATCCAGCGTCAAACCGACATGAGCCTCAAAACGACCATCGGCGATGGCATCCGGGATCCGGCCGTGAAGACCGCTATGCCAGTGTTCCCGGGTTACAAAAGGAACATAGTGCAAACGACCCGGCCAACGAAGCTGCAATTCGGCAAGCAGTGGCTGATAACTCAACTCCTCCCCCAACCGCACGCCATGGGCCAGCACTAGTTGTTCAAAACATTCAAATACGCGCCCCTCGGCCAGCAATGACAGGAAGGGACCAATGGCCGTGCCGGTCGATAACATCCAGAGGTCGCGGCCTACGGGTAATTCATCCAGAGTCAGGAAACCGCTAGCCTGACGCGCCAGCCAGAGCCCATCCCCGACCTGCAGCTGTTGCAGATAGGGGGTCAGACGGCCATCGGGGATCAGCACCACATAGAACTCGTGATACCCGACGTTCGGAGGATTCACAAACGAGTAGGCGTGGGCCACCCGCTGCGGCTCGCCACCCAAGGCGTCAGGGAGCCATAATCCCAGCCGGGTAAACTGCCCCGCGGTATAGGGTTCCAGATCCGCCTCGACGCGCAGGGAAAACAGTTTGTCATTCCAGTGCGTCATCTGGATGACCCGTCCTTCGACCCAGTCGGTCATGGGTGTACCTCCTGATTAGGCTGACTACCCCTTCAATCTAGCGCTAAACCGGCCGGGGTAACACAGAGTCGAAGCAAGGCTATTCGCGATCAGGGCTTCTGCTCGGCAATAGCATGAAAGCCGGAGTCGATGGCCCAATGTTAATGGCACGACTACCCTTAGCATGAAGCGGCTCGTCATCGTCGCCTGGGAGTCCAATTCCACCGGCGCTCCCGCAACAAGGTTGCAGTTTGTAAAGTCGGCGTATCGGAATGCAGACGCCAGATGATCACAAACCGCGCTTCAGGTACCATAGCGCGCCTTTTTTCCCGTTAGTTTTCCCTCAGTTTTTCTGTGTGGCTTTGGAGTTGTTAATGCCTTTTGCACTTGGCCAGCGTTGGATTAGTGATACCGAGACCGATCTGGGTCTGGGTACCGTGGTTGCTCTGGAAGGACGCATGGTTACCCTGCTGTTCCCCGCCAGTGGCGAAAACCGGATTTATGCCAAGGACGATGCCCCGGTCACCCGGGTGCAGTTTCACGTAGGTGATACCATTACCAGTCACGAAGAGTGGCAACTGGAGATTGATGCGGTCGATGAACAGGGGGGCCTGCTGGTGTATCACGGCACCCGTCTGGACACCCAAGAATCGGTCACGCTCAAGGAGGTGTTTTTAAGTCACTTCCTCAAATTCAACAAACCCCAGGATCGGCTGTTCGCAGGCCAGATCGACCGTCTTTCCCGTTTCAGCCTGCGTTATCAGGCCCTGGTCCACCAGCATGCCCGCCGTCGCAGTCCGACCCGGGGTCTGGCCAGTGGCCGTGTTAGCCTGATCCCGCACCAGTTGCACATAGCCCGCGAAGTCGGCCATCGCCATGCGCCACGGGTGCTGCTGGCCGATGAAGTCGGTCTGGGCAAGACCATCGAAGCCGGGATGATCATCTATCAGCAACTGCTCTCCGGTCGTGCCCAGCGCGTCCTGGTGCTAGTGCCAGAATCTCTGCAACATCAGTGGTTGATCGAGATGCTGCGCCGTTTCAACCTGCACTTCTCGCTGTTTGATGAAGAGCGCTGTATCGAGTCGACCCACGATGCCGAGAACCCGTTCGAAACCGAACAGCTGGTGATCTGCAGTCTGGAGTGGTTGCGCAAGAAGCGCGCCCGATTCGACGAAGTCCACGCCGCGCCCTGGGATCTGCTGGTCGTCGACGAAGCTCACCATCTGGAATGGAACGACGAGGCTCCGAGCCGCGCCTACCAGATTGTCGAAGCGTTGGCCGAAGAGACCCCCGGCGTGCTGCTGCTGACCGCGACCCCGGATCAACTGGGCCATCAGAGCCACTTCGCCCGCCTGCGACTGCTGGATCCGGAGCGCTTCTACGATTACGACGCCTTCTTGGCCGAAGAGCAATCCTATGGCCAGATCGCCGGGATTGCTCAGCAACTGCTGGAGGGCAGTGACCTGGATGCCAACAGCCAGCAACTGCTGCGCGATTGTCTGGATGGTCTGGACCCCGCAGCCCTGAGCGATAGTCAGCAACGGGAGCAACTGTTGCATGCCCTGCTGGATCGTCATGGCACCGGCCGTATCCTGTTCCGCAATACCCGCTCGGCGATCCAGGGCTTCCCAGAACGCCATCTCAACCTCTACCCCATGGCCCTGCCCGAGCAGTACAAGACGGCGATCAAGGTGATGGGCATGATGGGCGGCAACAGCGGCGATGCCGATACCCGCGCCCGCCGTTACCTGTATCCGGAAAAAATATTCCAGCAATTTGAAGGCGATGCCGCAACCTGGACCCAGTTTGATCCGCGAGTGGACTGGCTGTTGGCCCTGCTGAAGTCAGCACGCCACGACAAGGTGTTGGTCATCTGCTCCGAAGCTGCCACGGCCCTGACCCTGGAAAATGCCCTGCGTACCCGCGAGGGGATCCGCGGTGCCGTATTCCACGAAGAGATGTCCTTACTGGAACGGGATAAGGCCGCCGCCTATTTCGCCCAGGAAGAGGCTGGCGCCCAGGTGATGCTCTGTTCGGAAATCGGCTCCGAAGGCCGTAACTTCCAGTTTGCGCGTCATCTGGTGCTGTTCGATCTGCCGCTGAACCCGGACCTGCTGGAACAACGCATCGGTCGTCTGGATCGGATCGGTCAGCTGAACATTGTCGAAATCCATGTTCCCTATCTGCAGGATACCGCGCAGGAGACACTGCAGAACTGGTATCACCTCGGCCTCAATGCCTTCGAGGAGACCTGCCCGACCGGGCGAGTGGTCTTCGAATCGGTACGCGACGAGCTGTTCAGCCTGCTGGCCGATAATGTCACCGACCCGCAACTGCTGGAGCCCTTGTTCAGTCGCACCCGCAGTGAACACGACACCCTGAAAGCCAAGTTGGAGCAGGGTCGGGATCGGCTGCTGGAGATCCACTCCGGTGGTGGCCGCGGTGCCCAGGCGCTGGTCGAAGAGCTGGCCGAAGAGGATGATCAGACAGCGCTGGTGAGTTTCGCCCTGCAACTGTTCGATGACATCGGCATCCAGCAGGATGATCGTGGCGAAAATGCCCTGGTGCTGACGCCGGGCGATCATATGCTGGTCCCCAGCTTCCCCGGGTTGCCGGAGGATGGCATGACCATCACCTTCGAGCGCAATACCGCGCTCTCCCGGGATGATCTGACCTTCGTCACCTGGGATCACCCGCTGATCCGCGGCGGCATCGATCTGATCCTGGGCTCGGAAATCGGCTCCACCTCGGTGGCCCTGCTGAAGAACAAGACCCTGCCGGCCGGTGCCCTGATGCTGGAATTGGTGTTCGTGGCCGAATCGGCCAGCCACCCGCAGCTCTACCGCTTCCTGCCACCGACGCCGATCCGCTTGCTGCTGGATAAGAACGGCAATAATCTGGGCGACAAGGTCGCGTTCCACGCGTTCGATCGTCAGCTCAGTCCGGTCAACCGCCACCTGGGCAGCAAGCTGGTAGGTGCCTCCCAATCGGTGATCCACGGCTTGATCCAGCAGGCAGAGGCTGTCGCCGCGCCACGACTGGAGCAGATTGTCGCCGATGCGCGCACCACCATGCTGCAGACATTGGGCAATGAATTGGCCCGCTTGAGCGCCCTCAAGGCGGTCAACCCGACGGTGCGGGACAGCGAGCTGGATCATCTGCGCGAGTTGCAACAGGAGTTGGGCCATTTGCTGGATCAGACCCAGCTCAAGCTCGACTCCCTGCGCTTTATCGTGGTGGCGCATGGTTAAACAGACGCGGCCATGGGAGATCGCCTCCCATGGCCGCTGTGCAATCCGGTTGATGACCCAGCTAGCCCCTGATTAGCCCGCGAACCCGATTTCCAAGACGAGAGCAGAATGAGCACATTTCATTACGATCCACCCCGTGAACCCTTCCTCGATATCCTGTTCGAGGATGAGCACATCATGGTGGTGAACAAGCCCAGCGGTATCCTGAGTGTCCCGGGTAAGGCCGTTGAACACTTCGACAGCATTGCCAGCCGGGTGAAGAGCCTCTATCCCCAAGGTGGCGCCGTCCATCGGCTGGATATGGGCACCTCGGGAGTCTTGGTCGTCGCCAAGACCGCTCAGGCCACTAGCGCCCTCGGCCGTCAGTTCCAGGATCGCAAGACCGAGAAGTACTACTACGCCTGGGTCTGGGGGCAAGTGGATAAGCTCGAAGGCACCATCGACCTGCCGCTGTGTGTGGACTGGGAGAATCGTCCGCGTCAGCAGGTGAATTTTGAGCAGGGTCGCCGCGCCATCACCCATTACATCTGTCTGCGCGTCGAAGCAGACCGCAGTCTGATGAAGCTCAAGCCCATCACTGGTCGCTCCCATCAGTTGCGGGTCCATATGATGGAGCTGGGACATCCGATCCTGGGCGACCATCTGTATGCCACCCCGGAGGCGGAGGCTGCTGCGCCACACCTCTATCTGCACGCCGCCATGCTCAGTTTTTATCATCCCATCAGTAACCAGAAGCTCACCTTCGAGGCTCCCGCCCCCTTCCAGCTATAAGCCGACAGGCCCTTTCGCCATTGGCAGGAAGGGCCTATTATCTCCTTGAATCAACAAGGAGAAATCTATGCGTTTGCCGAGTCTGTTGCTCTGTCTGTTGCTCTGCGCCCCTCTACTAGCAGCGGAAACCGGAGCTGGAGCTGGAACTGGATCTGCACCCGCGCCTGAAGCAACCCCGTCGGAATCCGCGACACCCGAAGCCAACGCCGCTTCCGCTGCAGACAGCTCGGACTCCGATCTCTACTGGCAATCCCAGGATTGGCAAGATGCCGGACAGGCTAAACAGGTGGGCGATCAGGTCACCTTGTTGCACAAAAGCAATCAGGGCTATCGCCTGGGGTTGGCGTTACTGCTGCCGGACTGGCAACAGGTCGCCGATCTGCTGCCATTGAGCCGCAGCCTGAATGACCAGGGATTCGATACCCTCATCATGCTGCCGAGCCCCCATCAGTTGGCCCTGGATCCCAATGACGAGAAAGACCAGCCCGCCATCGAGGCCTTCCGTGAGCTCTGGCAACGTAAACTCACCTCTTTGCAGGAAAACAGCGGCGACAGTAGCGGATATCAGTTGATCATTGCCGCCGGTAGCAGCGCCGCCTGGCTTAGCGGTCTGCTCAGTACCGAGACTCTAGCGCCTCCGGATGCTCTGGTGTTGGTGGATGCCTTTTATCCGGCCCAGGATGCCAATGAAATTCTGGCCCACGAGATAGCTAGCGCGCCGTTCCCGGTCCTCGACTTGTATCGTGAGCATCAGGTGAGCTGGCTGGATCTGGCAGCCAAGGCCCGTCGCCTCGAAGTCGAGCGCAACAGCAAGCTCGACTGGCGACAGATCCCATTGAATGATCCCGACGAGCGCGACGATCAACTTGCGGGTTGGCTGCGTCACCTGGGATGGAAGTAACGACCCATGACTGGAGTTCCCATGGCGGTTTCAATTGTATTTCTGGATCGCGCTACCCTGCCCGCGCGCATTGCGCTGCCAGCCCCTGCATTTGTCCATCACTGGCAGGAGTATCCAGCGACATCGCCCGAGCAGGTGGTGCCCCGATTACAAGGCGCCACTATGGCCATCGTCAACAAGGTGCGGATCGGCGAGGCTGAACTGGCCGCGCTGCCGCAACTGCGGCTCATCGCGGTGGCGGCAACCGGTACCGACAATGTGGATCTGGAGTCCTGCCGTCGACGCGGCGTCGCCGTCTGCAATGTACAGGGCTATGCGGTGCATGCCGTAGTCGAACATGCCTTGGCACTGATGCTGGCCCTGGCCCGCAATCTGCCGGCCTACCAGAGCGCCCTGCGCGCCGGAGCCTGGCAGCAGAGTCCGCATTTTTGCTATTTTGGCCCCGGGATCCATGATCTGGCGGGCAAAAAACTCGGTCTGATTGGCAGTGGCGTGCTGGGTCGCAACATGGCGCGACTGGCTCAGGCTCTGGGGATGGAGGTGAGCTTTGCTGCCCGCCGCCATGGCACAGTCGATCATGCGCCGCTCCACACCACGGCGGATACGGTCGAACGGCTGCCCCGATTACCGTTTGATGAGTTACTGGGCAGCAGCGATGTCATCTCCCTGCATTGCCCGCTGAATGACGAAACTCGGAACATGTTCGGAGCCCGGGAGTTCGGGTTGATGAAGCCGGGCTCCTTGCTGATCAATACCGCCCGTGGCGCTCTGCTGGATGAAGAGGCACTGTTACAGGCCTTGCAGAGCGGTCATCTGGCCGGTGCCGCCAGTGATGTGGCACGCCGTGAGCCGCCGCAAGCCGGGGATCCCCTGCTGCGAGCTCTGGATCTGCCGAATTTCATCCTCACCCCCCATGTCGCCTGGGCCAGTGATGAGGCGATGCAGACGCTCGCCAACCAGGTCATCGCCAATCTGGAAGCTTTTCAGCGCGGGGAAAGCCTGAGGCGAGTGGTGTGACGCCAGCTAAACGGCGCGGGGACCTTCAATGGGATTGAAATGACCGATCTCTGGAGACTCGGAGACCAGATTGCGGACCCACCGTTTTGAGCAGAGTCGGTAATAGCCGACGCCCAAACGCACCAGCTCTTCGCCCGACAACACCAGGTAAACCCAGTACACGGGTAATTCGAAATAAAAGGCCATGACAAACCCGGAAGGCACACCAATCAACCAGGTAGCCATAGACTCCATGGCAAAGACAAATTTACTGTCCCCACCACTGTTCAGCACACCACCCGCAATAATCATGTTGGCCACCTTGACCCACAAGAAGGCGCAAAACACCAACAGACACCAGTACCCCATCTGTTGCACCGCCGCAGAGGTTTGATACCAAGAAATATAGAACGGCGAGAGCAGGGCAATCCCGATCCCAACCAGCACCGAGATGCCAATTCCCAATCGTAATAAACGTCGGGCATAGCGGATGGCACCCGCAAAATCATTGCCCCCCAAGCGCTGACCTACCAACACCGAGGCAGCACCAGCCAGACCACATAACAGGCCGATACTCAGTCCCTGTAACGGATAGGTCATGGTCATAGCCGAAAGTTGTTCGGTGCCCATACGCCCATAGACCACGGCATAACCACTTTCACCCAACACCCAGAGCAGTTCGGTAAGCACAATCGGGATACAGGTTTGCAAAAAACGCCTGAAGAATTGAGGCGCCATGCCGAGCAGTTCGACCCGACGCTTCACGGCAACAACATGACGCAATGCGTAAGCGCCCCCCAGAATCAGGCCGAACTCGAGTATCCGTGCCACTGTGGTTGCCACCGCCGCGCCGAATAGACCCCACTGCGGAAAGCCACCATGACCGAAGATCAGCAGATAATTCAGCAGCACATTCATCACGACCGCACAACTGCTGGCATACATGGGAAGCTTCACCTGACCGGTGCTGCGCAAGATGGCGGAGTAGATCAGTGTCAACATACTCGGCAGGTAACTCCAGGCTACCACCTGGACAAAGATCGCCCCTTCACTCAGCAACTGCTCATCGCTCGTAAACGGAGACATGACCCAACGCGGGAATTGTCCGACCAGAAGCGCCAGTGACCCGGCCAACAGCAAGCCGACGCCCAATCCCAACCCCAGCAACTGGCGGATAGTCCGATGATCCCCCTTTCCCCAGCATTGAGCGCTATAGATGGATAGACCGGCCGCTAACCCCGACAACACCACAGAGACCATGGCGGTGAGTTTGGCGCTGATCCCCACTGCCGCAATGGCCACCTCGCCCAGTTGCCCAACCATGAGCTGATCGCTCATGCTGAGCAACGACATGATGACGCTCTGGATCGTGATAGGGAGCGCCACTCGGGCTATATCGGCTAAAAATTGCTTATCCTTGCTCATATCCCCCCATCAAGCCATGGCAACTCGTCATCGGCCCAGGGTAAATAACACGATCGGGCCACGAATCTCGCAACGCAGAGATATACCATGATTTGAAGCGTCGAATGAGGCGCTGTTCCCTTTACGTGTTGGGGCAATCTATACTTGCAGTAAGTTCGCTGGACTGAGGTGCCCGCTATGGATACCAA